>CAMEIT010000037.1 GCA_945918795.1 uncultured Clostridia bacterium
TCTTTTTCTTTATCCATTTGCATCACCCGCACAATTATACCACAAATCGGCAGAGGAAACAAGTTCTCTGCCGAAGTTTTTGTGTCTGCCAATTCTCCGCTAAGAATGCAGAGAGAAATGTCTGTTCTTTTTTTATATCTATTTTCTGTAAAATTCAATATTCCCAAAACAAGTCACGATTCGATAAAAGCTCTCTTTTTTCTTCAAAGGATTTTTTGAAGGCAATACAGAATAAATACTGTACATACAAACGAAAAAGGAGGAATACGGTTTGAAAATCGCAGGCAGTATAAAAAATGATACTCTGATATTATATTTTAACGGTGAGTTGGATCATCATTCTGCTCAGGCAACGCGCGAAGCGATTGATAATATGCTGGAAAGATGCAGATTCAGAAAGGTGATATTCAACCTGGCGGATCTGTCGTTTATAGACAGCTCGGGAATAGGCGTTTTTTACGGACGGCGCAAGCTTATAAAAATGGACGACGGCAAGTGTGCCCTTGTATGCATAAATACAAGGATAGAACGGTTTATTCATATAAGCGGATTGGACAGAATGTTTGAGCTTTACGAAACGGAAGATGACGCATTGGAAGCATGGGGGGAACAACTTTGACTACAAATGAAAGGATTGAAAACGGCATGAAAAACAACTTTATGAAATTGGAATTTTCAGCTAAGTCGCAAAACGAAAGCTTTGCACGCGTGACGGTTGCGTCGTTTGCCGCTCAGCTGGATCCGACATTGGAAGACATCACGGAAATAAAAACTGCTATAAGCGAAGCTGTGACAAATGCGATTATTCACGGCTACGAGGGCAAAGAAGGTATTGTGGAAATTACAGCCGAGCTAATGGAAAACGGGATAATAATGACTGTAAGCGACAATGGAAAGGGAATAGAAAATATCGAGCAGGCACGTCAGCCGTTGTACACATCAAAGCCGACAGAGGGACGTTCGGGAATGGGTTTTACCGTTATGGAGATGTTTATGGACAAAATTGACGTGGAATCAAAAGTGGGTTCGGGTACAAAAGTATGTATGACCAAATATTTCAGGAAAGCTTAAGCGATGATACTACATACTCAGACTCGAAAACGAAATCACTGCTCAGGCTTATTAAAGACGGTGACGATACTGCACTTGAAAATATTGTTGTGGAGAATATGCCTCTTGTAAAGTCCATTGTAAAACGCTATTTGAACAGAGGCTACGAATATGAGGACCTTGTGCAGCTCGGCACGATAGGACTTATAAAAGCGGCGAAAAATTATGATTTTAATTATGACGTCAGATTTTCCACTTATGCCGTGCCTATGATAACAGGCGAAATAAAAAGGTTTCTCAGAGATGACGGAATTATAAAGATAAGCAGATCTCTCAAGGAAAATTCACGCAATGTGACCAAAGCACGGGATCTGCTTGCCAAAAAGCTTAACAGAGAGCCTACTGTGAATGAATTATCAATTCAGTGCGGCATTTCCCCTGAGGATGTGGTAGCTGCCCTCGATGCGGCAAGACCTGTCATATCAATTTATGATGTTGCGGCGAATGACGGCGACTCGGATATACTTGTGCTGGACAAAATTGAACAGAAAGAGGAAAATCCATGCGACGATATTGATACAAAGATACTGCTTACGGAGCTTCTTTCGTCTCTTAATGCCGATGACAGAAAAATAATAGTCATGCGCTATTTCAAGAATATGACGCAGAGCGATGTTGCAAAGCGGCTTAATATTTCTCAGGTGCAGGTATCAAGAATAGAAAAAAGAATACTTTTGCAGTTAAGAGAGCGTGCGGCGGGTTAGTTCCGACTAAAAATAATATTATTTGACATACCGCAAAATGACGTACAATATTGTTTACAGTTTCAAGAGATTTCTGTTTTCGGGACAGGCTTTTTTGGATGCGGAAGGTATATTGCCGATTTGCTGAGCATATTTATTTAAAAAATGTTTTCCTGGCGGCTGATTTTTTTTATAAATCCGTATTGACATTTTAAGGTATGTATGATATATTGTTTATATATATATCATTAATGATATATAAATGTTTTTGAATGGAGGAGCACATGAGAAAAGTATTATCAATTTTATTGATGATTGCATTGGTTGCAACATTGTTCTCAGGCTGTAAACCGGAGTCATCAGGTGATGTTATCGACCCTACGCCGACACCAACCGATAACCACGAGGATGATATAAGGGATGAATTTACTGACGAATTAATCAGATTTAATCTTTATGATGAAGCTGATTATTTGACTCGGTGGACAGATGTAAGCAAAGAATGGATGCTGGATAACTACAGATTGGCTATTGATCATTCAATACCGAATGTATGGACGTCTGACACGTTGAATCTTTCCGACGCCGACACAAGAAAAACATACAACACTGCTTTTGCACAGCTGTTCCTTACTGCAGACACATATCCGGATTATATGCCTGCACTTCACGCAAATGCCGCCGGTACAGACGCTTGCTTCAAGGAATTGTACGATTATCTTGTAGACCTCAATCCATACATTGAAGAGGGCGGCGCACTGCACAACTACGTATCGTGGCTGTGGAACGGAGCGGAGGATTATTGGGAATCTGCAAAGAAGATGTTTGAGGTTGACGGAGCGCTCTATGCGTTGCCGAGAAGAGAAATGATGCCTGTACAGACATATCTGTGCTATGCTGAAAAACTGCTTGGCGATATTAATTACAGTATCGACAATCTGCCGACAACATGGGACGGATTTGTTAACTTGCTCAGAGCATTCAAGAATTTGTCCAAAGACAATATCCCGTTTGTGCAGGACGGCGCAAGACTCGATACGCTCTTGAAGTTCATTGCTTCAACATACGGACTTGATTTCAATATGGACTTTTCATGGACGACAAAGAACGGCGAACCGCTCTGGACGTATTATTGGGATGAATATCTGCAAATACTTCAGAGAGCAAATGAGCTTGCCGCAGAAGGTCTTGTTTACACAGACTCTGTTGAAACAAAGAGAGTCGTTCATTATGACATGAATGATACTGCAAGCGGCAGAAAATATGCACTCAGAAATTACGAAAAGAATGCGGCGGCAGGTCTTTCCATTGCCACATATTCAACGTCTGCCGAAGCGGCAAGGTGGGGCTCTGACCCGAGATACGAGACTGATTGGAGAGTTTCGCCGACTATGGTATCTCAGGAAGGCAAGCAGTTTTCACTTATAGGCTCATCTCAGATAGATATATCATGGATTGCAATAGGCAACAGACTCGGAGATGAGTTTGCTTACCGTATTTGCAGAATGATTTCATTTTCTCTGACAGATGAAGGTTTCTTGCTTTACTGCTTCGGAAGAGAGGGTATTCCTTTTGCAGATACTGTTGAAGAGGCAGGCAGCTATATTTGGGTTGACGACCCGGATTCGGGCGAAAGAAGAATTCGTTTTTCTGTTTCCGACAGATTCGGCGGCGTTGACAGCGATCCTGATTTCTGGATAGGTCTTGACGAGCATTATGCACAGATGAAGGGCATGGATATGGAAAAGCTTGCAGGTGGAGAAGTAAGCGGCAACCTTGCGGAAAAGTACGGAATTAAGGATACGGGCTTCTTCCCGTCACGCCAGAATTACAGACTCGGTACTTCCTTGTATGCGGATATTACTTCTTATCCTATGCAGATGACTGTATATTGGGAGAAGCAGGAAGCAATGGGCAAGGGCGACATGAAGAGCATTGAAGGTCTCATGGAAATTGCCGAGAAGAACAATACTGTTATTTATAACGGTTTTTACAGAACTCCGATGGAAGCACTCGGAAGCGCAGGCAGAGATATTGAAATAAAGAGAGATAATCTTGCTTCAATAGCAAAGCAGTTTACGATCGATTTCCTCAGCGGCAAGAAAACCGCTACCAATTGGGATGCTTATATCAAGGATCTTAAGGCGGCAGGCTATGACGAAGTTTATGAGTTCTATAAGCAGACTGCATACAGCTTCCCGACATCAACTGTTTCGGGCACTGAATCACAGTCGTCTGTGAATGCAAAAAGATAAATCAAACCGACATGGCATCGGAAACGGATATTTGTCCGCTTCCGATGTTTTTTTGTTCGCACAAGAACGACTGTAAAATTTTTCTTGATTTTTGGGGTGTGTCGTGGTATTATATATAAAATCGATCTATACGGATTTTTGTAGTTATTGTTATGAAGAAGGGAATTTGATTTTATGAAATTGATGATAGCATCCGATATACACGGCTCGGCATATTACTGCAAAAAAATAGTTGAGGCATTTCACAGCGAAAAGGCGGATAAGCTCTTGCTTTTGGGAGATATACTTTATCACGGCCCAAGGAATGCTTTGCCGAAGGATTATTCACCAAAGGATGTTGCAATTATGCTTAATGAAATGAAAGATAAAATAATATGCGTGAGGGGCAACTGCGACAGCGACGTTGACCAGATGGTGCTTGAGTTTTCGATTATGGCTCCGTACTGCTTGATCGCATTTGAAAACAGGACAATTTTTGCAACGCACGGGGATAAATTCAATGTTGACAATCTGCCGGCATTGAATAACGGCGATATTTTATTGTACGGACATTTCCATGTTCCCGCTTGTGAAGAGCGAGAGAATTATATATACATGAATCCCGGCTCTGTTTCTATTCCGAAGGAAAACAGCCGCAACAGCTATATGGTGACGGACGGGAACACATTTTTGTGGAAAGATACGGATTCAAACGTGTACATGGAGAAAAAACTGTAATATTCGGAGAAAATTGATTGAAACACATAAAATCGACAGAATATATTGACGACAACGTGTGCAGAGTTGTGCTGGATGACTATACGGTGCTTGAGCTTGATTCGTTTTCTGTCTCGCAAAGCGGAATCGAAGCAGGCGAGGACGCGGAAGATGCAGTGATTGCGGAGCTTATATTTACATCGGAATGTATTAAGGCACAGAAGATCGCATTGAAGTATCTGAACTTAAAAATGCGCACGGAAAAACAGCTTGAAAAGTATCTGAAAGGCAAGGGATTTTCACCCGAGGCAATACAGAACACGCTTGAAAACATGAAGCAGTGGGGATATATTGACGATGCGGCATATGCGCGTGCATATATAGATTACAGACTGAGCTGTTCAAAGAAAAGCTGGCGTGCGATTTTTTATGATCTTAAGGCTGAGGGCATCAATGAAGATACGATAGAAGAGGTAACGGGCGAATACGATGCCGATGAATATTTGAGGGCATGCGATGTGGCGGCAAGAGTGCTTAACGGCAAGAGCGACGAGGCATCATTGCGACGCCTTAACGGCTTGCTTGCAAGAAACGGGTTCGGCTGGGATGTTGTCAATCAGGTGGTAAACGAAGCTTCGCGCGGCGAAGATTTTTGAAAAATATAAAGGCAAGGTCAAACGATGGAAAAAAGATGTGTAAGACTGAAAAAATTAAATGAAAAAGCTATTGTGCCCTCTTACGGTACGGAATTTGCGGCAGGAGCTGATTTGTATGCGCTTGCAGAAGATGCAATTGAAATAAAGGCGCATGAAACGGTATTGATACATACGGGAGTCGCTCTTGAAATACCCGAAGGCTTTGTCGGACTTATATTTGCAAGGAGCGGACTTGCATCAAAGCAGGGGCTTGCGCCGGCAAATAAGGTAGGCGTTATCGATTCCGATTACAGAGGCGAGATAATGGTTCCGTTGCACAATCACACGGATTCGACCAAAACGATAAAGGGTGCCGAAAGAATTGCTCAGCTCGTCATAATGCCGTATGTAAGTGCCGAATTTGAATTGTGCGATGAGTTTTCCGAAACGGCACGCGGCGAAAACGGATTCGGCTCGACGGGCAAATGATTTAATTTAATGCAAGCATTAACGCGCATTATTTTGTGTACAAATATAATATACAGATTCCGTTTTTGAATTGAAAAACGGAACTTGTTTTTTGGTGGTATTTTATCGGAATTTATTTTTGTTTTTTGTAACATTTTTGTTTTGAAACGGTATATTGTGATAAAAGTATAAAATTTACTGTTGTTAAAAAGACGATTGTATGATATAATTTAAAATAGTATTTTATACTTATAAAAAGAAATTATCTTAACAGGCGTGTTTAACGGAGGTTAGTTTGGATAAATTTGTTATAAAGGGCGGCAAGCCGCTTAAGGGGGAAATTTACGCTGGCGGTTCGAAAAATTCGGCTCTCGGTATTCTTACTGCGTCGCTTATGACAAAAGGCGTTTGCGTATTCAGAAATGTCCCTGATATTGAAGATGTTCAGCTGCTGCTTAATATATTTGAGAGCATAGGCGTCAAATATGTAAGAGAAGGCTCGTCGGTTGCGCTTGATACGAGAAATATAGATAAAACATATATAGATACAGAGGATGCCGTGAAAATGCGTGCGTCATATTATCTGCTCGGCGCTTTTTTGGGCAGATTCGGCGAAGTGTCTATTCCGTTCCCGGGAGGCTGTGCGATAGGCTCAAGACCTATCGATCAGCATATAAAAGGCTTTCAGGCATTGGGCGCTTCTATCACTGAACAGGATAAATGCCGCATTACCGCAAAAGCGGATAGCTTGCAGGGAAGAGAGATATTTTTTGATTGCGTAAGCGTAGGCGCAACTATTAACGTCATGCTTGCTTCTGTTTTTGCAAACGGCACAACACAGCTCGTAAATGCGGCAAAGGAACCGCATATAGTTGACGCGGCTAACTTCCTCAATTTTATGGGCGCAAGAAT
Organism: uncultured Clostridia bacterium; assembly: GCA_945918795.1. Lineage (GTDB taxonomy): Bacteria > Bacillota > Clostridia > HGM11327 > HGM11327 > SIG351. The sequence continues at coordinate 6,760 of CAMEIT010000037.1, forward strand.
AAAGGGTGCAGGAACCGACGTAATCAGAATAGAGGGCGTTAAATCTCTTAAACACAAAGCCGAATATTCAATAATTCCCGACCAGATCGAAGTGGGCACGTATATGGTGGCGGCAGCAGCAACGGGCGGCGACGTCACGATAAAAAATGTCATTCCGAAGCACATGGAGACGCTCAGCGCAAAGCTTGTGGATATGGGAGTGAGCGTGTCGAGCAGTGACGATTCAATAAACGTCAAGAGTACGTCAAGGCTTAAGCCTGCCGACGTAAAAACAGCTGTATATCCGGGCTTCCCGACTGATCTTCAACAGCCGTTCTCGGTTTTAGCGTGCATTGCAGACGGCGAAAGCACTGTAACCGAAACCATATATGAAAACAGATTCCGTCATCTTGATGAGCTTAAAAAAATGGGTGCCGATATTACCGTAAAAGGCAATAAGGCTGTTTTTAACGGCGTTGACCACTTGGACGGAGCGCAAGTATATGCTACCGATCTCAGAGCGGGTGCGTCTTTGGTTGTGGCAGGTCTTGCGGCAAACGGCACGACTGAGGTATGCAATATAGAGCACATAGACAGAGGCTATGAGGCTATTGAAAATAAGTTTATGCAGCTCGGTGCGGATATAGAAAGAGTTTCGGAGTAAATATAACTTTTCGAATCGATTTTCTGTATCCTGTTGTAAAAATGACAGCATCCCAACGAAGAAAGAAAAAATATGGATTATCATTTGGATACTATACCCGTAATAGACGCTATGAAAGAGGATGACGAATGCTTGCTGTGCGTTGTTCATCAAAAAACAGACAAGCTTTATTCGGAATCATTTCTCGGCGGCTCCGTAATGGCGCCTGAAACGCGGGTTCAGGTGAACGAACACGGATTTTGTCCGCGCCATTTTCATAAGTTGTATGAACAAAAGAACAGGCTCGGGCTTGCGCTTATGACGCATACGTATATGCGTGAGACGGTAAGACAGCTTAAGGATAAAGAAAAAAAGCTTCCGCTGAATGCCAAGAAAAAGCTTCTTGCCGACAAAAAGAGCAACGAGTATAAGCAGTTTGAGGAATTTTGCGAGTGGCTTGAGGAAAAGCATGACGACTGCATGATATGCAAGAAGGTCAATGAGGCAATGGACAGGTATGTATATACAATGCTTCATCTGTTCAGAACATCGGAGGAATTCAAGAACAAGCTCGAAGGCTCAAGGGGATTGTGCCTGCATCACCTGAAAAGGTCGGTCGAAATTGCAAATGAAAAATTCGGCTCGGGAGGCTGTGCCGAGTGGCTCAGATTCATTTTGCCTGTTGAATACAGAGCATTTGAAAGACTTGACGGTGAGCTTGATTGGTTTATTAAGAAATTTGATTACAGATACAGAGAAGAACCGTGGGGAACATCTCAGGATTCTCTCGTAAGAGCGCTTCAGAAAATGGTCGGAGATAAGTTTGAATAAAAAATCGACTGTTTTGTGAGAGTATATTAATATTAGACAGCAAATCTGATTTACTGAGGAAGGTATTGCCTTTGATTTTCAAGGGCGTGGATATAGTTATGTATAAACAAAATGCGGCGGCAAAATTCAAAAGCATGGCAAATAAAAAGGATTGGAATATTCTTGCGTTCGAGACATCGTGCGATGATACGTCCGCTGCTATCGTAAGAAACGGTCGCATAGTGCTTGCCAATGTAATCGCGTCGCAGATCGAGATTCATAACAGCTTCGGCGGCGTTGTGCCCGAGGTTGCTTCGAGAAAGCATATTGAAAACATAAACTCCGTTCTGGAAAACTGCATAAAACAGGCAGGCATGAGGTATGAAGATATAGACGCGGTATCATCCACGTACGGCCCCGGTCTTGTGGGCGCGCTTTTGGTAGGACTTAATGCGGCAAAGGCGGCGGCACTTTCTCTTGACGTTCCGTTTGTGGGCGTAAACCATATGGAGGCTCATGTTTGCGCAAATTATATATCATCAAAAGAGCTTGAACCGCCTTTTTTGTGCCTTGTTGTGTCAGGCGGACATACGCAAATTGTGGGCGTTGAGGATTATTGCACATATAAATTGATAGGTCAGACGCAGGACGATGCCGTGGGTGAGGCTTTTGATAAAATATCAAGAGAGCTCGGACTCGGTTATCCGGGCGGACCTTATATTCAAAGCGCGGCTGAAAAAGGCAATGCTTTGGCGATAAAATTTCCTCATGCAAGGCTTAAGTCGGGTGAATTTGATTTTTCATTCAGCGGACTGAAAACTGCCGTACTCAATTATATACATAATAATAAGGATGCGAGCATAAATGATATTGCGGCGTCGTTTCAGTATACGGCAGTAAACGAGCTTGTCGCAAAAACTGTTTCGGCGGCAAAAAGATTCGGATATAAAAAAATAGCTGCGGCAGGCGGCGTGGCGGCAAACAAATTGTTAAGAGAAACTCTCCGCCGTCAGAGCGAACTGAACGGAATGAGGCTTTATGTTCCGGAATTTGTTTATTGTACTGATAATGCGGCAATGGCGGCGTGCGCGGCGTATTATAAGCTGAAAAACGGAAAATATGACGACTTGTCAATGAACGCAAATCCGTCGCTTGAAATAGGACAGGTCTGAAAATCAAATTGACAAATTACGGCGAAGGATTCAAAAAAAGACTTTGCCTTTTTGACATTGACAACGATTGCAAAACAGGCTTGAATTCAAAAGAAAGAAATGGTCATATTATGAATATAGATGAAATTTTGCCGTTGGTGGAAAAACCGGCGAGATATGTGGGCAATGAGCTTAATCAGGTAATAAAGGACCCTAAATCCGTTGATATAAGATATGCTTTTATATTCCCCGATGTGTATGAAATAGGTATGTCGCATCTCGGAATAAAGCTTTTGTACCATATAATAAATGAGAGAGATGACGCTTATTGCGAAAGAGTTTTTTCGCCGTGGCCCGATATGGAAAAGCTTATGGTGGAAAACGGAATCAAGCTGTTTTCGCTCGAAACAAAAACGCCTCTCGATCAGTTTGATATTATCGGAATAACAATTCAGTATGAGATGTGCTACACAAACATGATAAACGCTCTGCGATTGGGCGGTGTTCCGATATGGGCAAAGGACAGAGGCGAGGACGATCCGATAGTTACGGCAGGAGGACCGTGTACGTATAATCCGGAGCCGTTTGCCGAGTTTTTTGATATTATTTCGATAGGCGAAGGCGAGGACAGCATGAATGAGCTGCTCGACCTCCTCAAAATGAAGAAACAGAAGAAATGGTCAAGAAAAGAATTTCTTCGCCGTGCGGCAGATATACCAGGCACATATGTTCCGTCGCTGTACAGCGTGGAATATACTCCCGAGGGCTTCATAAAGGAAGTAAGGACCGAGGACGAATCCGTGCCGAAGGTCATAACAAAGCGAATAATAGAGGATTTTGACAGCGTATATTATCCCGATAAAATAATCGTTCCGTACCTTTCGATAGTTCATGACAGGATAACGCTTGAAATAATGCGCGGTTGTACGCGAGGATGCCGTTTCTGCCAGGCGGGAATGGTTTACAGACCCATACGTGAAAAAAGTCTTGAGCGCCTTAAAGAGATAACCAAAAAGCTTTACGACAGCACAGGCTATGAGGAAATATCGCTGTGCTCACTCAGCTCAAGCGATTATACATATATAGACGAGCTTATAAAGTACCTTACTCAAGAATATACTCCCAAGGGCGTTTCCATAGCAATGCCGTCTTTAAGACTCGATACAATAAAGAATACTGAATTTATGTCCGACCTTGCGGAATTCAGAAAGGCAGGCCTTACATTTGCTCCGGAAGCAGGCACGCAAAGACTGCGCGACGTAATAAACAAGGGCATTTATCATGATGACCTTATAACGGCGTGCCGCAAAGCGTTTTCGGCAGGCTGGGATTCGGTGAAGCTTTATTTTATGCTCGGGTTGCCTACGGAAACAATGGAGGACGTCGAGGGCATAAGCAATATGGCTCACGATGTTAAAGATATTTATTTTAACGAAATAAAGGGCAAGGGCAGGCTCAGCATATCGGTGAGCGCTTCCACGTTTGTGCCAAAGCCGTGTACTCCGTTCCAATGGTGCGGACAGGAAAAACCCGAGACTATACGCGAAAAACAGAATCTTTTAAGGCAGAGGCTTAAAGGCAGAGGCTTGTCATTCTCGTGGAACGATACGGATTTGAGCGTGCTTGAGGCTGTTTTTGCAAGAGGCGACAGACGTCTTTCAAAAGCTCTCGCAAGAGCCGTTGAGCTTGGTTGCAAAATGGATTCGTGGGATGAATATTTCCGCATGGATCTGTGGAAAAAAGCTTTTGAAGATACAAATACAGATTATGAGTGGTATGCTCAGACGTCCTACGATACCGAACAGATATTGCCGTGGGATCATATAGACTGCGGGGTGTCAAAATCATACCTTAAGAGAGAGTACAAAAAAGCAATGCTTGGTCAGACAACGCCCGATTGCAGAGAAAAATGCAACGGTTGCGGACTGACAAAGCTTTCGTCTGCTTGCCGCAGACATATTAAGGAAACGTCAGACGGCACTGTACGGGAGAACGAAAATGAGACTGATAGTTCGCTTTGAAAGACTTGAAGAGATAAAATATATATCGCAGCTTGATATGCTGAGGACTATTCACAGAGCACTCAGAAGAGCCGATATTCCCGTGGCGTATTCGGAGGGCTTCAATCCTCAGCCTAAGGTGTCGTTTGGCTTCGCATTGTCGGTAGGACTCGTAAGCTACGGTGAATATATGGATATTCAGTTGAAAAACGATATTGCCCCGGAGCTTTTTAAGGAAAAAATGAACAATGCTCTGCCTTGCGGAATGCGCATATCCGATGCCGCCGCGGCAGGTGAGAGCACGCCGAAAATAGGCAAAATGATAGACTGTGCCGAATACGAGACAGTTTTTTTCACAAAGGATACGGGACTCCTTTTGGAAAAAATCAACGATTTTTTCGGCAGAGACGAGATAACGATAGAACGGCACAGCAAAAAAGGAACTTCGTTTGTTGACGTGAAGCCGTGGATATACAGCTTTGGTGCTGAAATTGCGGGCGAAAATGAAGTCAGACTTACAACGGTGCAGTCTTTGAGTGAACAGATGAGCGTCAGAATTGATGATGTTGCAAATGCAGTGATGAGCTTTGCCAAGGGTGCGGCCGAAAAATTTCATTCTGTCAAAAAAAATATGCTTTTGAGAAAGGACGGAGGCTTTGTGACTCCCGTTGAATATGTACGCTTGACGGCTGAAAAATAAAAGCATTGCCGCGGCGTAAAAGTTATAATGCTGATTGATATGTAAAAGGGCGGTCTGTAAAGGAACGGTGATTGAGTATGGAGAAAAAAATTCTTATAGATAAAAAACGCGGCAAAACGAGAGTTGCCCTTATAGAGGACGGCAGAGTTGCCGAAATGTATATTGAAGATGAACAGAATCAAAGGTTGATAGGCAGCATATACAGGGGAAGAGTTCAGAACGTTCTCAAGGGAATGAATGTTGCGTTTGTTGATATAGGTCATGAAAAAAACGCATTCCTTTATGTAGGCGACATAAATACGGATATGGAATCCTTCTCGTTCAGCGGTGAAGATAATCCGGCTTCAAGGGAAAATCAGCAGAAAAATATACGTATTGCCGACCATATTAAAATCGGACAGGAAATAACAGTCCAGATAATGAAAGAGGCAATAGGAACAAAAGGCGCCAGAGTCAGCACAAATATTACATTGCCGGGCAAATACGTCGTATTGCTCCCGATGATGCACTATATAGGCGTGTCGCACAAAATAAGCAGTGAGGCAGAGCGCGTCAGACTGAGAGAGGTTGCAAAAAAAATATGCCCGGAAGGCTTCGGCATGATAATGCGTACACAGTCGCAGGGCAAAAATGAAAACGATTTTACGGATGACATTCAGTATCTGCTCGACCAATGGAAGCAGATAAAGCAAAATGAAAAAAAGGGTGCTGTTCCGAGACTTCTTTATAAAGATGAGAGCTTGCTCAATTACGTTGTCAGAGACTTGTTCGGAGACGATGTTTCGGAGCTTGTTGTAAACTCGAATGACGTATACAAAGCTGTAAGGGAAATATGCTCGGCTATTGCACCGCATCAGGCAGATAAGGTAAAGCGATGCAGTGAGGATACTTCACTTTTCAAGCAGTACGATGTGGAAACGGTAATTAACGGTGCCGTAAGACGCAAGGTGTGGCTTGAAAACGGCGGATATATTATTATCGACAATACAGAGGCGCTTACCGCGATAGACGTAAATACGGGACGGTATGTAGGAAAAAACGACATAAACGAAACAATACTCAATACAAATCTTCAGGCGGCGGAAATAATTGCACAACAGCTCCGTCTGAGGGACATCGGCGGTATTGTAATCATTGATTTTATAGATATGAACTCGGACGAAAACCGTCACAAGGTGCTGGACGCTTTGAAGGCGGCGTGCAAAAATGACCGTTCAAGCGTTACCGTACTCGGAATGACTCATTTGGGGCTTGTTGAGCTTACAAGAAAGAAAGTCAAGAAAAGACTTTCGTCTGTACTGCTCAATCCTTGTCCGTATTGTAACGGAACCGGACGTGTATTCAGCGAAACGGTTATACTCGAGGCAATCGAAAAGGAACTCAAACAGCAGTCTGAAACGGGCAATAGGTGGGGATTTGTTGTGGAAGCGCATCCGAGCGTTGTAAAGGATTGGATTGATGAGGATTGTAAAGCGCTTTATATTCTTTCAAACGAGCTTCAGGTAAATCTTGTTGTTGCGACGGACGAAAATATGCACGTTGAAAACTACAATATTATTCCGCTCGATAACGATAAAGATTATGATGAATATATAACCCGCACGAAAGACAGAGTTTACGTTACTCCTGTTGTTAATTGATATTTGGCGAAGAGGGAAATAATGAAGATATTACAGGTTAATTGTGTGTACAATAACGGAAGCACAGGCAAGATAACATATGATATTCATACCGGATTGCAAAATTCGGGCATAGATTCCGTTGTGTGCTACGGACGCGGCAAAAAAACAGACGAAAAAAATGTGCATAAAGTATGCGGCGAGCTGTATTCTCATGCGAATCACTTAATATCCCGAGTCACGGGAATTATGTACGGAGGCTGTTTTTTTTCGACGAATAAGCTTATATCTGTGATTAAAAGGGAAAAGCCCGATATAGTTCATCTGCATTGTATTAACGGTTATTTTGTAAATATATATAAACTTCTTGAATGGCTGAAAAATAACAACGTACTTACTGTGCTGACGTTGCACGCCGAGTTTATGTATACGGGCGGATGCTCACACGCAACACCTTGCAATAAATGGACTGAAAGCACAGGCTGCGGTGATTGTACAGAATGGCGCAAAAAAATCGATTCCGTGTTGTTTGACAGAACAGCCGATATGTGGAAACGAATGAAAAAAGCATATGACGGATTCGGAAAGAGGCTGCTTGTTGTATCTGTTTCTCCGTGGCTCATGGACAGGGCAAAAATGTCGCCTATGCTCAAAGATTATGAGCATAGAGTCGTAATGAACGGCTTGGATACGAATGTATTTCATCCGTATTCGCAAGATTCGGCAGAGAAAATAAAAAAAGAGCTTGGAATTGGCAAGGAAAAGGTTATTTTTCATGCAACGCCGAGATTCAGCGATGATGAGGATCATATAAAAGGCGGATACTACGTTTTGAAGCTTGCTCAAATGATGCCGGACGTAAAATTTGTCGTTGCGGGTAATGCGGACGATAACATTTATGCTCCGGGAAATGTGATTTTATTGGGTAAAATAACAGATCAGACGAGACTTGCCGAGCTTTATTCCATGGCTGATATGACTTTGCTTACAAGCCGCAAGGAAACGTTTTCAATGGTTACGGCGGAAACATTATGTTGCGGAACTCCTGTTGTAGGCTTCAAGGCTGGCGCTCCGGAAATAATAGCGCTTGAGGATTACAGTGAGTTTGTTGAACACGGGAATATAGATATGCTGTACAGCGCCGTAAAACGTATGCTTGAGCGAAACACCGACGGCACACAAATAGCAGAGCAGGCAAAAGTATATTCAAAGGAAACGATGACGAAAAATTATATGGAAATTTACAGAGAGCTTCTTGACAATAACAGATAAAACAAGTAAGCGTATTGATGATATATAATTGAGATATAAGGCAATTAAATTTATTGGGAGGCATGGAACAATGGATAATAAATTCTTTAAGAATAAAACGCTTATGATAACCGGTGGTACAGGCTCATTCGGTTCTACCGTATTAAAGCATTTTTTGAATTCCGAATTGAAAGAGATACGTATTTTTTCACGTGATGAGAAAAAACAGGATGATATGCGCCATGAATTGCAGGCAAAGCATCCTGATCTGGCAGAAAAGGTAAGATTTTATATAGGTGATGTCCGCAATATGCGTTCGGTTGAGGATGCGGTGAGCGGCGTGGATTACATTTTTCATGCCGCAGCACTCAAACAGGTGCCGTCGTGCGAATTTTTCCCTATGGAAGCTGTCAGAACGAATATCGAGGGAACGGATAACGTGCTTCATGCGGCGGTTGCGGCAGGCGTAGAGAGAATAGTGTGCCTTTCAACAGATAAAGCGGCGTATCCTATCAACGCAATGGGAATCTCAAAGGCGATGATGGAAAAAGTAATCGGCGCAAATGCGCGTGTGGCGGCAGGCAAAACGACTATATGCTGTACACGTTACGGAAACGTAATGTGCTCACGCGGCTCGGTTATACCTCTTTTTATAGACCAGATAAGGGCAGGCAATCCAATTACCGTAACGGACCCTGAAATGACGCGCTTTTTGATGAACCTTGATGAGGCGGTAGCACTTGTTATGTTTGCTTTCGAACACGGAGAGCCGGGAGATCTGTTTGTGCAGAAATCGGATGCGTGTACGATAGGCGTTCTTGCGGAGGCGGTACAGCAGCTTTTCGGCAATACGGGTGTGCGCATTATCGGAACGCGTCACGGCGAGAAATTGTATGAAACATTGATGACGAATGAAGAATGTATGAGAAGCGTCGATATGGGCAATTATTACAGAGTTCTTCCCGATGCAAGAGACTTGAACTATGATAAGTTCTTTGTCAAGGGTCAGGTTCGCACTATGGCTACCGAGGCGTATACTTCTCATAATACAAATCGTTTGGATGTGGAAGGAACGGTAAAAAAACTGTTGACGACGGATTATGTTAAGGAAATGTTGAAAACGGCGGGAGAAAATAAATAATGAAGTTTTTGGTGCTTGGCGCCTCCGGAATGGCAGGGCATATTATATGTATATACTTAAAAGAACAGGGTCATGACGTAACAGGCTTCAGCAGGAGAGAAATCCCGTTTGTAAAGTCGATTTGTTCAGATGCAAGAGATACAAAAAAACTCGAAGATCTGATTTTGACGGGCGGATTTGACGCTGTAATAAATGCCGTCGGGATTTTGAACAAATTCGCGGAGGAAGATAAAGCTTCGGCAGTGTTCCTGAACGGATATTTGCCTCACTTTCTGGCGTCGGTTACGAAAGACACTCAAACTCAGATAATACATATGAGCACGGACTGCGTTTTTTCGGGTCACAGCGGACCGTATACAGAAGAGTCAATTTGCGACGGGACTACATTTTATGACCGCACAAAAGCAATAGGCGAGCTGAACGATGAAAAAAATATAACGTTGCGATGCAGTATAGTAGGTCCGGATATTAACAAGAACGGAATAGGCTTATTGAATTGGTTTATGCAGCAGGACAAAGCTGTCAGAGGATATACACACGCAATGTGGACAGGCGTTACAACGTTGCAGCTTGCAAAAATAATGGAAGCAGCCGCCGAAAGAAAAGCGCACGGACTTGTAAATATGGTGTATAACCGGAATATAAGCAAATATGAATTGCTCAAGCTGTTTAATCATTACATGAGGAATGACGAGCTTGATATTCTGCCGTTTGATGATTTTTCGGTCGATAAGACTTTAATCAGAACGAATTTCGATTTTGATTATTCGGTGCCGAGCTATGACGATATGGTATCTGAGCTTGCGGATTGGATGCGCGCTCACGGAAATTTATATCCGCATTATAAAATATAAAGCATTAAGCTGACGTTCGAAAGGAATTTATGATGAGTAAATTAAAATTAATGACAATAGTCGGTACAAGACCTGAGATCATAAAGATGTCCGAAATCATTAAAAAGTGCGATAAATATTTTGACCATGTGCTTGTTCATACGGGTCAGAATTACGATTATACATTGAATGAAGTCTTTTTCAAGGAGCTCGGGCTTCGCAACCCTGATTATTATCTTGGTGTTGTCGGGGAAAATCTCGGGCAGACAATGGGAAACGTTATTTCAAAATCCTATGAGCTGATGAGCAGCGTCAAACCCGATGCAATAATTGTTCTCGGAGATACAAATTCATGTTTGTCTGTTATCTCGGCAAAAAGACTTAAGATTCCGGTATTTCACATGGAAGCGGGGAACAGATGCAAGGATGAAAATCTTCCGGAGGAGGTTATCCGCAGAATAGTTGATGTGACGAGCGATGTAAATCTTTGTTACTCCGAACACGCAAGACGATATATACTTGATACAGGTGTCAAGCCGGAATATACTTATGTTGTGGGCTCACCTATGGCTGAGGTGCTCTCAAATGCCGCCGAAGCAATAAGCTCAAGCAATATTCTCGATACACTTGGCCTTGAGGCAAATAAATATATTCTGCTTTCGGCACACAGAGAAGAAAACATAGATATAGAGTCCAATTTTATGTCACTTATGACGGCAGTCAACGCTATGGCTGAAAAGTACGATATGCCGATTTTGTATTCTTGTCATCCGAGAAGCCGAAAATATATAGAACAGCGTAAATTTGAGTTTGACAAGAGAGTAATACAGCATCAGCCGTTGGGATTTTTTGATTACAACAAATTACAGCAGAACGCATTCTGTGTTGTATCTGACAGCGGAACTCTTCCTGAGGAGTCGGCTTACTTCAAATTTCCCGCTGTATCTGTGCGCACAAGCACGGAACGTCCTGAGGCTATGGATAAAGGTGTGTTTGTGATAGGAAGCATTACAACCGAACAGGTGCTCCAAGCCGTTGATATGGCAGTTTCCATGCACGAAAACGGAGACGACGGTATTGACGTGCCGGCGTATACGGATACAAATGTAAGCACTAAGGTTGTAAAATTGATTCAGAGCTATACAGGCATAGTAAATAAAATGATTTGGAAAAAACAACAATAAAATTTCGCGTGATATTATTTGCCGATAACGGCAGTAAATAAAAAAACAACGTCCGATAATGCACATTGCACAGTCGGACGTTATTTTATTACTTTGGTTGATTAATCCTTTTTGTCTGAAAGAGCCGTTGTTGCGTGAACTTCGACAGTTCTGTCGTAGCAGGTAAACATCGAGTCTACATTTGCAGGCGTGGTTTTCCTTGAAAGCAGACTTACGACAGGCACTATAACAAGGCTTCCGAGCATTGCAAATACACCCGAGTAGAGTGAGTTTCTGAATATGAAGCCCAAGAATCCGCCGCTTACCGTAATCAAGCCGAGGGAGATAAGAAGCTGAATTATCATTATTCCCGTACCGAATATGAAGCTTGCCACAACGCTTGCTTTTGTTGTTTTTTTCCAATACAATCCGTAAAGGAACGGCGCGAGGAATGCTCCTGCCAATGCGCCCCAGGAAATGCCCATGAGCTGTGCAATGAATGTTACCTTTGATTTTGCCTGAACTATTGCAATAACGGCAGATACGATTATAAAGAACGCGATAAATATACGCATTATGGATATTTTCGATTTTTCTGTCATTTCCTTCTTCTTTACAGGTGCAATGAGGTCAAGCGTCAATGTGGAGCTTGATGTGAGAACGAGAGATGAAAGCGTTGACATCGATGCGGACAAAACGAGCACGAGAACTACTGCAATGAGTATATCCGGAAGTCCCGAAAGCATGGACGGAATTATGCTGTCAAAGCCGTTTGCACTTACCTGCTCCTGAGTTGCAAAAAGACGTCCGAAGCCGCCGAGGAAGTAGCATCCGCCTGCAACTATTATTGCAAAAAGCGTTGATATTATTGTGCCCTTCTGAATTGAAGATTCGCTTTTGATTGCATAGAATTTACCGACCATTTGCGGAAGTCCCCATGTACCGAGGGAAGTGAGCAGTACAACGACGAGCAGATAAAGCGGTTCGGGTCCGAGGAACGATGTATATGCTCCCTCCATAACGCCGGATTCAACCTTCGAAAGCTCGATTATTGAGCCCATGAGTCCGCCGTTTTGCGAGAGAACCGCGGCAATTACTGCAATTATACCGAATATCATTATAATACCCTGTATGAAGTCATTAACAGCTGTTGCCATGTATCCGCCTACAATAACGTATATACCGGTGAGAATTGCCATTCCGATTACACAGTAAGCGTAATCTATCGAGAATGCCATTCCGAAAAGACGCGAAAGTCCGTTGAAGAGTGATGCCGTGTACGGAACGAGGAAAATAAATGTAATGGCAGAAGCCGCGATTTTCAGCTTGTTTGATTCATAACGCTGACCGAAATATTCGGGCATTGTTTTTGAACCAAGGTGCTGAGTCATGATTCTTGTGCGGCGGCCGAGTATGCACCATGCGAGCAGTGAGCCGATGAAAGCGTTTCCGAGACCTATCCATGTGGACGCCATGCCGAAGTTCCAGCCGAACTGACCGGCGTATCCGACGAAAATAACCGCGGAAAAGTATGAGGTGCCGTAAGCAAATGCGGTGAGCCACGGACCTACCGAGCGCGAGCCGAGAACGAAGCCGTTAACATCGACACTGTGCTTTCTGCAGCTTGTGCCGACGAATACCATAACGGCAAAGAATACGGCAAGTAAAATAATTTTGATTGCCATTTCAAATACCTCCTTGATTTATTGATACAGGGGAGATGAAAGGCAAAAAATAACGTCCCCTGCATTTGCAGAGGACGATTAAGACTGAACGTAACCGTGGTACCACCTCAATTTACTGTTTTGAAAACAAAACAGCCTCAGGCACAGACAAACCGATGCCTTATCACTGTAACGGGCGCTCCCGCCGCAACCTACTTGACAAAAAGCTTTCGATGCGGAGCTCGTGAAATGTATTCGGTACGGATTTACACTGCTGTCTTGCACCAACCGACAGTTCTCTGAAGGCTCATCCGGACGTACTTGTTTTCAGTCATCACCATTGGATTCATTATAGCACGTCATAATTATTTTGTCAACATTTTTTTAAAATTATTTTTATTGTTTTTCAATAAATCATCACAAATGTGCAAAAATTACCGCTCGAGTAATGACAGGAATATTTCATTCAGTTCACTCCAATCATGCGGCTTTTCAGTCGGGAGTGATGTTATTGTCTGAGAGATGCTTTCGATATAATGTTCAATATATTCATTGACGCGCAAAAACGGCTTGCTCATTTCCGTTTCGGGCGCGTTCATTTTTATATCAAGCAGATTCTCAACATCGGGTCTTATGTATTCGTCAAGATATTTGTCCATGAGCGTGCTGAATAGCATTGGCGGCGGTGTTCCTTCGGCAAGTATCCATTTGCACGCAAGCAAAGGCCTGAGAACATAAAAATATTTTTTCAACTTTACCGTATCGCGCTTGCAATACTCATTATAATTCTTCTTTGCGGTGCTGAGATAATGGTACAAGCCCGATTTTGCAACAAAATATCCGTTAATCACCGATGAAATATTCTGCCACTCTTTTGTAGTGCGGTAAACGATAGGCGAGTTGTTCCATTCAAACAATGTGGGGTTAGAGCTGTGAAGCAATATCAGTGCTTTCTTTACGTCCCAACCGTTTATATCAAGCGTTTCATCAAGCTGCCATTCTATTACATCACGAGTCTTGTCGAGACGCAGATAGTATTCTTCAGGTCTGATGTATATAAAGCGCACGTCGTAGTCACTGTCTGAGGAGGCAAAGCCCCACGCACGGCTGCCCGATTCAACACAGTGCAGAATCCTTACATTTTCTTTTCGCTCGATTTCATTGAGCTTTTCCATAATCGTTTCTTTCATGATTTTTCTGCCGTCTCCTTTCATTAGCTTCATTATAGCATGAAAAGCCTTACTTTTCAAGGTGTACGATACGCTTTGCCGAGAATCCGACTTAACCTGACTCCATAAAACGACAAAGAAAAATATATGAAATTGAAGAAAAAAAGTATTGACAAAATCTCATAATTGAGGTATAATAAAGCAGTCCTTTGGGGACAGGAAAACTTTAGGGCAGAAAATGCGGGTGTAGTTCAAAGGCTAGAATCCCAGCCTTCCAAGCTGGTCGTGTGGGTTCGATTCCCATCACCCGCTCCATTTTTTAAATTTTATCGCGTGTGCTTGTAGCTCAGCTGGATAGAGCAACGGCCTTCTAAGCCGTGGGTCGGGGGTTCGAATCCCTCCAGGCACGCCAATATGTGGTGGGTATGGCTCAGTTGGTTAGAGTGCCAGGTTGTGGCCCTGGAGGTCATGGGTTCGAATCCCATTACTCACCCCATTTTTTATGTTGGGGTGTAGCCAAGTGGTAAGGCACGAGACTTTGACTCTCGCATTCCGCAGGTCCGAGTCCTGCCACCCCAGCCATTTTTGAAGATGGATAATGTAATTATGCGGGTGTGGCGGAATTGGTAGACGCGGTAGACTTAGGATCTACTGTTCGCGTGGGAGTTCGAGTCTCTTCATCCGCACCAGATTATGTTTTGCGGGAGTGACTCAGTGGTAGAGTGCCACCTTGCCAAGGTGGAAATCGCGAGTTCGAATCTCGTCTTCCGCTCCAATTTATGCACCTTTAGCTCAGTTGGTAGAGCAACTGACTCTTAATCAGTGGGTCCCGGGTTCGAATCCCTGAAGGTGCACCAAAAAATCCCGAATGTAAAAGCATTCGGGATTTTTGCTTTTTCACCGGTAACTTTTCACTCTTAACGAAATTTTTCGACCTTTTCGCTTTTGCTTGTACACTCCTCACGCCGGGTTCGACCATACGACTTTAGCGTTAATGACGCACTTAATAACTCTTGAATTATCAATGAAAAGTGATATAATTTATCTAAAAGCTCAGAATAATAAGGAGATTTGATATGCTGGCTATAATAATGGCGATCGAAGACGAAAGCGACAGGCAATTTATCGAATCGATTTTCAATATGTATTCCGAAAAAATGTATTTGGTTGCAATGGGTATTTTGCATGATCACCACGACGCTCAGGACTGCGTGCAGGATACCGTTATGAAAATAATTGATAAAGTCGAACAATTCAGGCAGGCAGGCCGTGAAGGTTATCTGATAAAGCTGATAGTAATTACATGCAGGAATACGGCACTCAACAAATATAAAAAGAAGCAACAAAAAAATAAAATGGAATTTTCCGCAAACGTTCACGACGAGGAATCAATAAACGATATACCGGACTTAAGCAGTGACGTTGAACAAATTGTTTTGAGCGATTTTGTACGCGATTACATTATGAAGCTGATTGATGAGCTTGAACCGAAATACAGAGATGTTATTGTGCTCAAGGGATTGGGTTATAATTACGAAGAGATTGCAACCCTTATGAGTTTAT
>CAMEIT010000038.1 GCA_945918795.1 uncultured Clostridia bacterium
ATATTATCATGACTGCAAGCCCCGCTCCGGAATTGCCGCCTATTATGTTAGGCGCGCACAGGTCGTTGTCCGTTACCGTCTGGAGGAGACAGCCTGCGACGGCAAGCGCTGCTCCTGCCAAAGCCGCCGCAAGCACACGCGGCAAACGCAACTGAAATAATATCACATATGCTGTATGGTCATTGCCTGCCAATGCGTCAAGCATACGTTGCAATGATATGGTGACGCTTCCGAATGCAAGTCCGCAGAGTAATGATATTATAAGAAGCACTGCCGAAATTGCGCATATAGCCGCGGTTTTTGTTTTTTTGTTCACTTAATTGCCTCCGGGTAGAGTATGTTTGCCAGATATTCATAAGCCTCGGCCCAGCGCGAGTTCGGCTTAAAGTGGAACAGCTCTTTCGGCAGATAACAGTAGTTGTCGTTCTTTACGCACGACAGCTCTTTCCAGCCGTCTGATTCAAGAAGTGAGTTCATGTAATCGATTGCCGCCTGTTCATTGCCCATTGTTGTTATGAACAGATAATCGGGGTCCTCCACCATTATAGCCTCAAGGCTGAGCGAGCCTGTCAGACCGTTTTCGGTTGATGCAATATTGCGTGTGCCGAGCTCGTCAAGCATTACGCAGACAAAATTGTCATCGGCTGTTTTTGCCTTTGTGGAGCCTGAGGATGAGCCTGCACGCACAAACAGAATCGATTTTCTGCTGCTGAGTGAATCTGATTTTGCAGACAGTGTTTCAAAAAGATTGTCTATCTGCTCTTTTACACTCAGTCCGTAAAGCTCAAAACGCTCCTCTTTTCCTGTTATGTTGCAGAATATTTCGAGCACATTCAGATAGTCATCAAAGCTTTCGACGTGGAACATTGCAGACGGTATTCCTGCGGCACGGCATATTTCAACAGCCTCAGCCTGACACGGATAGTCAGATGTTCCTATTACGATGTCGGGAGAAGCATCGATGAGCGTTTCAAGATCGATTGATGTGTGTCCCGCACCATTGTCAACAAGTACGGCACTCTCATCGGTAAATCCGCGCTCTATGCTTTCTCTGACCGTTATATCGACAACGCCGCCCGCGCTTACCCATATATCCGCATACGATGAGAACAGCAATGCCGCTTTTTGAGGACGCTCGGTAAGCGTTACCTTTGCTCCCGTGCTGTCGTAAAATGAATACTCCCACGGGGAAGGGGCACTGTTTTCCGGCGTGCTTTCATTATTGCCGATGTTGCCTGAGCATGAGGCTGCAAGCATTGCGATTATAATTACGAAACAGCAAGCTGCGAGCCGTTTTTTCAGCATGTTGCACCGCCTGTTACGTTTTTCTTCATTATCTCGTCCTTATCGATAACGCCGTTGAGAAGCTTGTCCTCAACATAATCGAAGCCGAGTCTTTCCACAGTATCAGAGAAGCGCTCTCCCGTAATGCCTTCATTTCTGAAGAGCATTATAGCCTTGTCAACTGTCTTGATGACTTCCTCTTCTGTGCGGAATATCTTGTTCAAAGCGCGTCCCTGAGCAACGTGCTTGCCCCATCTGCCGCCTATGTATATTTTATATCCGATGGTGCTCTCGTTTACTGCGCCGAACGGACATTTTCCAATGCAACGCCCGCAGTGATTACATTTTTCGGAATCGATTACAATTTTGCCGTCATTCAGTTTTGCTGTTTTTATGGGACAGTTTTTCTCTACCTGACATATCTTGCAGCCGCGGCATTTCGCAACATCTATTTCCGGAATTCTTTGTCCGATTATTCCGAGGTCGTTGAGATCAGGCTTTACGCAGTTATTCGGACAGCCGCCGACGGCAATTTTGAATTTATGCGGAAGCGTGAGGTCGTGATAGCCCTCGTAAAAAATGTTATGCAGTTTTTCCGACAAGCCAAACGTATCGATAAGTCCGTACTGGCACGTTGTTCCTTTGCACGATACGACAGGACGTACCTTCGAGCCTGTGCCGCCCGTCTCCAAGCCGTGAGCCGAGAGGAATTCGAATAACGGCTCAAGATTATCGTACTGTACGCCTTGTATTTCCAGAGTGAGACGTGTTGTCATTGTAACCTCGCCCGAGCCGAATTTTTCGGCGGCTTCTGCAATGAAGCGGTGCTCTGATGCTGTAATTTTGCCGTTGCGTGTGATAACTCTCACGTTGAAAACATCATCATATCTCTTATCCTGCAAGCATCCGAGACCTTTTACTCGCTTGATTTCTTCCGGAGGAAGCTTTTGACCTTTGCGCTCTACGTGTACTTTGTTGAATGCTGCGCCGCCCTCGAGCACCTTTGTGTTTGTGTAGCCTGCATGCTTCAGACGGTTCTGCAGGAAGTATGCGCGTTTGCCTTTTGTACATACGAGAAGAAGCTTTTCATCTTTTGCGATTCCGTCGATTCCGTTGTCGGCTTTTGTTATGTCGACCCATTTTGCACCCGGAATGCCCGGCATAGGCTGTGCGTCGATTACTGTATATCCTTTTGCGGCACCGTTTATATATTCGGCAGGCGTAAAGCTGTCAAGCTCGCCCGAAAGCTTGTTTTCAAGTACACAGCACGCCGTTACAAACGGATGTATTGCCGTGGAAAAAGGCGGAGCATAAGCATAATCGAGAGTATCAAAGCAGTTGATGTCGGCATTCATTGCAATGCCTGTTACGGCAATATCCACAAGCTTATCAACTGCACCTGCGCCTATTGCCTGCAAGCCGAGAAGCTTTTTGGATTTTTTATCTGCTATGAGCTTTATAATAAATGAAGCGGAATCCGGATAGTAATGCGCTTTGTCATCCACAACGCACAATGCCGATATAGGCTCATATCCGTTTTGAAGCGCTTCTTTTTCAGTAAGCCCCGTTCTTCCGCAGTTAAGCTCGGGAAGAACCTTTACCACACCTGTGCCGAGACAGCCGCCGTATGAGTAGTTACCGCCTGTTATGTTCTTTGCCAAAAGACGCGCCGTAATGTTTGCGGTTGAGCCCATTGCCGACCATTGAGGCTTGCATGTGATGAGATTTTTAACTTCGGCACAGTCGCCTGCGGCATATATGTCGGGTATATTTGTCTGCATATTTTCATCTGTGATTATTGCGCCGCGATCCATTTCAATTCCAGAGCCTTCAAGGAATGCTGTTGCGGGACGTATTCCTATTGCCATTATTACAATATCGGCAGGGATATTGCCTGAATCCGTATTGACAGCCTCGGCTTTTTCTGTGCCTGCAACGGAATTAAGGCGCGTTCCCGTGAGAACTCTTATTCCTTTTGCCCGGAGCTGTTTTTTTACATAGTCAGCCATTTCAAAGTCGAATGCTGTTGGCATTATCGTTTCGGCAGCATCGATAACTGTTACCGATAAACCGCGCGAATAAAGGTTTTCAGCCATTTCAAGCCCTATGAAGCCTGCACCGCATACGACTGCACGCTTGCAAGAGTTCTTTTCTATATATTCTCTTATTTTATATGCGTCATCGGGTGTGCGAACGGCAAATACTCCGGGCAAATTGACGCCCTCTGCATTTGGCACAAACGGTACAGCGCCAACCGATATGATAAGCTTGTCATAGTCCTCGGTGCCTGTCTCGCCCGAAAGCTTTTTCCAGCTGACATTTTTTGATTTTGCATCAACGGCTGTTACTTCGCATTCGACAGTAACATTTGCACCTGTCAAAGAAGCAAATTTTTCGGGAGTGTTTACTACAAGCTCACTGCGGTTTTCAATGCTTCCGCCAACATAATAGGGCAGTCCGCAGCCTGCGTAAGATATTTCCGAACTTTTGGTCAAAATGTGAACATCGGCATCTCTGCTGCCGCGCTTGATTTTTGCAGCCGCTTTGGTTCCTGCCGCAACGCCGCCTATTATAACAATTTTCATGATTATTTCTCCTTTTTCCTTATTTTTGTATTGATTATAACACGATTTTGTGATAAAATCAAATAATCATTTTATATTATTTGATAATCTTTTTTTATCATAGGAGGACATATGATAGACCAGAAGTTGATTACATTTCTTAAGCTTTGCGAAACGATGAACTATCACGATACGGCAGAAGCGCTGAATATGACACAGCCTGCCGTGACACAGCATATAAAAGCGCTTGAAGCGGAATATAATTGCAATTTCTTTGTGTACGACCACCGAACTCTTGCAAAAAGCAGGGAAGCGGAAATACTCGAGACGTATGTGCGCAGTGCAGTCTTTAACGAAGAAAGGCTGAAAAGCGTTTTGAATAAGTCGGATATGGAGCGCTTCAGAATCGGCGCGACAAAGAGCATAGGTGAATACATGATAGGCGAAATAACGGCAAAATTTTTGTCAAACCGCGGCAGAACGGCAGACATTACAATAGACAATACCGAGAGACTGCTCGGTATGCTTGACAGTAATATGATAGACTTTGCTCTTATTGAAGGCTCATTCAGCAAGCTTAAGTACGGGTGCTGTCTGTTCCGCAACGAGCCGATGACGGGCATTTGCGCTGTCGGGCATCCGTTTGACGGCAAGACGCTTGATATAGAAGAATTGTTCAGTGAGACGCTGATACTGCGTGAGCCGGGCTCGGGTACGAGAGATATTTTCAGCGCCATTCTTGCGGAGCACGGATATTCGGGAAGCAATTTTTACCGCACTGTCACGGTGAGCGAATTTTCGCTTATTTGTGCGCTTGTGCGGCTCGGGACGGGCATTTCGTTCGTATATGAATCCGTTGCGGATTATAACGAGGGGATAGGCAAATTTTCAATAAGCGGAATAAATCCCGTTCACGAGCTTAATTACGTGTTCCTGAAAAATACGGCGGCACTCGATATGATAAATGAATTCAGGTATCCGCAAGAGGGCTGAAAAATGTTTTGACACTCAAGGCAAAATAAAAATCTCCGCATGACTTTTGACTTCAAGCGGAGATTTTGTTGTGTTATATTAAAGACAATTAATTCTGCATTTTAATTTGTTCGCCGAGAATTAAAGGATAGCGAATCAGTTTTTTGCCGTCGAGATTTTCGCTGTGCATATTAACAGCAGTTATTTGGTGATTTTCGTATGTTGTGTAATAATAGATACCCTTATCGGTGTTACAGCATGACGTATACAACGTAATTTCGTACTTGCCGTCTCCCACATCACAGCAACCTCTTTGTTGATCTACAGAACCGAGAATGTGAAAGAACTGACTTACGCTTTCATTCTCGGAACTGCCGGAAACGGAGTTCATTTTTGTGAATGCGACGCGAATAAAGCGCGACTGCGAGGAGAGATCTCCCGGAAGCCCGAGCGCACCCATGCCGCGGCTGTATGTATGCAATGGCAGCTTGTCGGAAAAGCTGTTTTGAGGAGATTTCGGCGAGAGGTGCATATAGTTGTTGAGTGCGAACATCTGCGCTTCAAACGGAGGATTGTTTGTCATGACGCCAACGGGATTCGGATATATATGTATGCCGTCCTTTACGGATTCAACGGTTATTGCTTCGTTGCGGTCGGCAATGAGCCAGTGAAGCTGTGCCAATGGAAGCTCTTTGCTGAAAGGCTCGTCAATGAGATTGAGCCTTTCTATTGAGGCAATTGCTTCTTTGACGGTGGCGCACTGACTGAGTATCCACGGTATAAATTCAAATTGCGCAACATTGTCCTTATCGTTGACTTCTTTTTTGTAATCGGCATTCCCGACGAAATTAAGCCCCGCTATTCCAAGACCTTTTTCGTTGACGGCGTCGTAATAAAGCGGATAATCCCCGGCAATGTACGCCATGCCTATCATTGCATAGTGGCTTTCGAGGGTACCCGTTTTTCTGAAATGAAATGTATAATTGCGCGGCGTTATTGTTACTTCGTCGCCGTATGAAAATTCATAATCCAATGTTCTGCCGAAATAAAAATCGTTTGTTTTATAAGTTGCAGCTGTACACATAAATGTTACCTCCGTATAATTTTAATGCAATGGGTTTAACAAAACATACAGGTATTCAAAGCCGAATGTGCTTTGTTTTAAGAAATTATATCATGAAAATTATACCGAGTCAAGCACTCCTCAAATAAGGCGGCAATTGGGTATGTTGATTTGAATACGGATTTTTGAAACATAAATCTCAGTCATCATTATTTAAGGTTGATTTATGTTAAAATAAAATCCCATTATTGATTTTCAAGGAAGATTTTATTGAAACATAAATCTCAGTCATCATTTTTCAAGGAAGATTTATGTTATAATTATAATATGATATAATTAATACAAAAATTATTCCGAAATTTTTTATAAAAGTGTAACTAATCATATCCGAATTCTTTCTTATGGTAATGAAAGGCCTTGATTGCAGCACAGGGGGGTGATAAGGTGGAGGACGACAACATAATTGAATTGTATTGGACACGTTCGGAAAACGCGATAGAGGAAACACACAAAAAATACGGAAGATACTGCCATACTATTGCGTATAACATTCTTTATTCAAACGAGAGTGCGGAGGAATGCGTGAATGATACATACGTAAATGCGTGGAATTCGATTCCGCCCAATAAACCCAAAAGCCTCAAATATTTTCTTGCGAGCATAGTCCGCAACCTGGCACTGAACAGGTATGACTACAACAACGCACAGAAGAGAAGCGGTACGGCAGACGTCATTGTAGACGAGTTCTGTGAGTGTACCGCAGACAAAAGCGTGCATATTGAGGACGAGTTTGCCGTAAGGGAAGCAATAAATGCTTTCCTCAAGTCGCTCAACAAGCAGACAAGAATCATATTCATGCGCAGATATTGGTATTTTTGCTCTGTGAATGAAATTGCCGAGAGCGAGGGGCTGTCTGTGAACAACGTAAAAGTGATTTTGTATCGCACAAGGAACAAATTCAGAACATTTTTGGAAAAAGAAGGGATAATTTTATGAAAAAGAAAGACTTGCTCGGCATGATGTCTTTTGCCGATGAAAAATATGTCAAGGAGGCAGACCCCGATTCTGCCGCGAAAAAGCACAAAAAGAGCAGATTTAAGGTTGGGCTTATAGCCGCTTGCGTGAGCTGTGCGGCTGTTGCGTGCGCACTGTACCTGTTTTTGCCTTTCAGCGTAACCGAAAAGCTCAAACAAGTTGATATTTCGAAGTACGCTGACAGCGAATATTATGAGCTGATACAGAAAATGAACACGTATTCATTAAGTATAAACAGTATCTATGCAGACGGAAATATTAAAAATAATTTTGACAGAATAATGTCAGGAATCAAATACGGCAATCTAATAGATGAAGTACTCGGCGACAGCAAGTTTGAAGTTGATGAACCTCTTTACGCTGCGCCTCCTTCCTATGATGAAAATGAAAGCTATGTTGAGATTACGGACAATCAGACTGCGGGAGTAACCGAGGGCGACCTTATAAAACGCTCCGATAAATATATATATTATCTTTCAGCAAACACGTTATCAATATATTCTATCAATGGCGAAGAAAGCACGCGAATAGGCTCTTATAATATATATGAGAACAATAAGAATTATTATATCGAGCTGTATGAAATGTATCTGTCACAAGATTGCCGGACTGTTATTGTTATTGCGCCTTATTATAATCCGAGCGATAGCACTGTCAAAACAGACATTATAGCTTTGGATGTGTCAAATCCATGCGAAGTTAAAGAGAAAGCCATTGTCAGTGTTGCAGGCGCATACAAGTCGTCACGCATAGCAAACGGCAATATACTTTTAATTACGTCATACAGACCATCGTTAAATAAAATCGATTTCGATAACGAAAAGACATTTATTCCGCAAATTGACTGCGGAAACGGCGAAGAATCGATCCCTGCGGACAGTATAATATCTCCCGATGAGCTGACGAGTACGTGCTACACTGTTATTACAATGCTGGATGAGACATCTCTTGATGTAAAAGACAGTGCGGCGTATATATCATACCTTGATGACATATATGTATCAAACAGTAATATTTATGTTACACGTCAATATACCGAAAATACAGATGAGACAAGCAAAACAATGACGGAAATAAATTACATCTGTTATGCGGAAGATAAGCTTGAAAATAAGGGCTCGATTTCAATAGAGGGCTACATCAAGGACAGATACAGCCTTGATGAGTACAACGGTATTTTGCGCGCAGTAACAACAACACGTAAATATGGATACAGAAAGACCATAACAAGTGCAAATTTGTACTGCATAAGTCTTGAGGATAACAGTATAATTGCCCAAGTGGTTGCCTTTGCGCCTATCGGTGAGACTGTACATTCGGTACGCTTTGACGGTGATGCGGCATATGTTTGTACGGCGGTAGTAGTTACAGACCCTGTATTCTTTTTTGACCTTTCCGATTTGAATAATATTACTTATAAGGATACCGGAAATATAAGCGGTTTTTCTTCATCTCTTATAAATCTTAAAAACGGATATTTGCTCGGAATAGGTGTGGGCGATATGAGAGGCACATTAAAAATTGAAGTATACGAGGAAACGGCAGATGGCGTACAGCCGGTTTGCAAATACGAAACAAAAGAAACAGTAGGTTATTCGTCCGACTATAAATCATATTATATTGACAGAGAAAACAATATGGTGGGACTTGGATTGAACACGTATGGCAAGAACGGTACCGAAGAGGAATATCTGCTTGTAATGTTTGACGGATACAGTCTCAGAGAGCTTGTAAAAACAAGCCTTGCGGGAGAGCCCGAATACAAGAGAGCGGTATGTATCGACGGATATGTGTATATGTTCGGAACGGACGATTTCAAGGTTATAAAAGTATTCTGAAATTCGAATTATAATGAGTGATATATATCGTCTGCAACAGATAAACAGCGTTTAATTGCCTTGAAAAAGAACGTACTTTAATGGATTCTCTTTTTCCTGCAAAACATTGCCGTTGTTTGTGTCGACTTATGCGCTTTTGTATTGCAAGGTTCAAATAAACCAATAGAATATTAAGGAGAAAACATGAAAACATCGAAAAGAGTACTTGTTATATTTATCCTATGTATTGCCGTATCGTTTACGGGAATATCAAGAGCCTTTGCGACAAAGGATATTTACGATCCGAAAGATTCTTTGACAATTTCCGAAGAGACGACTGAAAAATTGAATGTTATGCCTCATGAGCACATTATAAGAATGTACAGAGGCGTTATTATGTACGCATTTTCAAAAGGAATGAAGCTGGATGATATATTAATTGACAACGAAATGATCCTTAGCGAAATATACATGATAGCTCCGATCGTGGAGGGCAGTAATATAACCGTTGTCAATTCATATAAAGCGGAAACAAACGGAGTGTTCCATTCTATATTCGAAACAGGATATTTGTATGATACCGATATTTATATGAATGTCATTTTCCCGGAGCAAGTATTTGATAAAGCCTCATTGAAAGTGAAAGTGGAAAACGTTTATTTACTTGAAGAGGCAGACCCTCATCCCAGTGCTTATATTTATTATAAAACAGACCGCGGTGATTATGTATACTTCAGGGAAAATATAGCCTTCGGAAAAGAATATCTGTTTACCGCTGATGAATTTTACGACTTTGCAAAGGTTGTTATGGAAAACGAAACTCAGAATTGCGAGCCGGAGGATATTAAGTCCGGAGACAATAAAATTTCGTATGAAAATGTATACGATATGGGAAAGCACGATTTGAGTATAATGAATCAAAATCGTATAATAAAGAACATATTGTTTATCGGTATAGCTGTCATTGCGGTTGCTTTGATTATTTGCGGTGCATTATTGATGCACAAGAAAGCAAAGAAGAGTAATACATGAAAGCTGTATATGCTTGAAACTGACGATTTCAAGGTTATAAAAGTATTTTGAAATCCGAATTTAATAATAAGGAGTTGATATGATGAAAACGAAATCCGTATGTGCATTACTGCTTGTACTGATCATGGGCTTGTTTATTTCGGGTTGCGGTCGAGATGTGATCGAAAGTGAAAATATGCTGTCATGGCGCGGAGAATTTTCGGAAGATATTTTGCAGTCGAAAATACAGCTGTATGAAAGCGAATGTAAAGCACTCCATTCAAACGGCAGAGATATTGAGGTATCACTTGCAA
The DNA here is from genome assembly GCA_945918795.1 of uncultured Clostridia bacterium. Classification (GTDB taxonomy): domain Bacteria; phylum Bacillota; class Clostridia; order HGM11327; family HGM11327; genus SIG351. The sequence goes on from CAMEIT010000038.1 coordinate 10,061, forward strand.
AAAATCTTGAAAACGTCAGGATTTCAAGATTATGCCCACTTACAGAGGGCTATAATGAGCTTAATTTACCTATCTATTTGTTTGTGGAGATCGAATACGACAAATCAAGCGGAAAATTGAATGTAGATACTTCGTGGTGGGAAAAAACATCGGAACCGTTTCAAACAAATTTGTATTCTTTTTTGATTTTCGGCTCAAATGAAAACGGCGAAAAGGAGTTTTATTATTTCAGAGTGGATTTCAGTGATGTGTGCGTGCCTGAAGAATAAAGCAAAGGCATATTGAAAAATCGCAACAAATAGGATTTTTGCAATATGCCGTAAAAAACAAATAATATTGGGCAAAGGACAATTGCGAAGGGGGAAAAGCATTTGTCCTTTGTTTCATGTTTGGGAGCAGATTATCGCGATTGCTTCCGCATAAATTTTTGCGGCAGTAATTATATCCTCAAACGGCATATACTCGTTGGCACCGTGCATATTTGTGTTGACATCGGGCATTATGCTTCCGAATGCAACGCCGTTTTCAATGCCGTGAACGTACGTTCCGCCGCCTATGGCAACGCACTCGCCTTTTTTGCCCGTATGCTTTTCGTATGCAGACAAAAGCGTTTTTATAAAAGGCAGCTCGGGGTCAACGTGATGAGGCGGTGTCATATTCATTTCGTTTATCTCAAAGCCTATGCCGGAAAGCGCTTTGATAATAGGCTCTGCGGTGTTTTCGTAGGTTGAGCATAACGGCGTTCTTGAATCAAAACAGCCGCACATTGTTTCCCCGTCAAAATGAAGTATATCAAGAGAAAGCGTGAGCTTCCCCGAAATCTTATCTTCCTGCGCAATTCCGCAAGAAACGCCGTAACAATCATTGTGAGCAAAAAGCCTGTTCAAGCCTTTCAAGAGCGATGTGCTTTTACATTCGCAAAGCTTAAAATTGTTTACAATGGCAAGCAGAGCCGTGAGTGCGTTTGCGCCCTCCTCGGGAAGGGATGCGTGTGCAGCCTTGCCTGATGAGGTGACTGTCAAAATATCGTTTTCAAAGCTTATGTTAAAATTTATATCGGGAAAGGACGGCGCAGCTTTTATGGCTTTTTCGGCGTCGCTTTTGCTTATGCCGACGATTTTCATAACGGCGGAATTGGGCACGGCGTTTACCGCCTTGCCGCTTTCGAAAAACACCACGCGAGGCAAACAATTTTCTTCATCGCCTGTTTTTGCCGAAAATTTTGGGGCAAATCTGCCTTTTTCAGTGTTGATGAGAGGAAACTCCGCATCGGGAGAAAATGAGAAAGCAGGTGTTTTTTCGCTCTCAAAATAGTACGCAAGATCTGCCGAACCGCATTCCTCATCTGAGCCGAGTATAAGTCTTACGTTTTTTTTCAACGGTATGCCCGTATCCTTAACTGCCTTCATTGCGTAAAGCGCCGCAACGGCAGGACCTTTGTCATCGCTTACGCCGCGCCCGAAAATATATCCGTCCTTGTACGTCATTTCAAATGGGTTGCTTTCCCACCCGTCGCCCGCGGGCACAACGTCCATATGCGCGAAAATGCCAAGCTCGAGCGGCAAATCGTTCATGTCGGCATAGCCTATTGCGTTTGATATGTTCTTTACCGCAAAACCGCTTTCACGGCACATTTCAAGAGCCTTGTTCAGTGCTTCGGCAGGATATTTGCCGAAAGGCATTTTCTCTTCGGGCGCACCCTTCGTGCTCGGTATATTAACGAGAGCGGCAATGTCGTTCAAAATATTTTCTCTGTTTGCGTCTATATATTTGCAAATTTGTTCTGTATACATTTTTACCTCCCGGCGGATTTGATACCGTCAAAAAATTGCAATGCTTATTTTGTTTTCTATTATACCACATTTTTTATGTTTATGCCACAGGTGAGACTTATATGCGCATAATTTAAATTTCTGTGCATAAATCCATAAATAAGTTGACAAATTCGTGTTTGTGGTGTATAATTAATAAAATATTTTCGGAATATTTTAATCTGTTTAATTTAAGCTAAGGAGGTACCGTCCGGCTTTCAACGGTCGGATGACATTATAATATGGAAGAAGAACAATCACAAAAAGTTTATCTTACGGACAGCGCTCTTGCCGAGCTGAAAAAACAGCTCAACGAAATGAAAACAGACGGCAGAAAAGAGGTTGCCGAAAAAATCAAGATAGCAAGAAGCTTCGGCGATCTTAAAGAAAATGCCGAGTATGATGAGGCAAAAAAGGAACAGGCTTTCATTGAGGGCGAGATAATAAGAATAGAAAAGCTTATAAAGGAAGCCGAAATTATCGATGAATCCACACTTTCCGACGACGTTGTCAATATAGGCTCATACGTAAAGGTTTATGATTACGATTTGGAAGAGGAAGATGAATATCAGCTCGTCGGCTCAACGGATGTTGACCCTGATAATAACAAGATTTCATATGAGTCTCCGATAGGTGCGGCTCTCCTGCACAAAAAGGTCGGAGATAAGTTCACGGTTGAGATACCTGCCGGAACAATCGATATGAAAATAATTTCAATCCACAGATAAAGAGAGTAAACAGAGAGGAATATCTTACAAATGGCTGATAACATTACACAAGAAGATGTTATAGATCTTAGCGGCGAAATGAAGTCGCGCCGCGATAAGCTTTCAAAGCTTGTTGCAGAAGGCAAAAATCCGTACCAGATTACAAAGTATTCTCCGGATACAAGCGCACTTAAAATTATAGAAGCATTTGATGAATACGAGAACAAGGAAGTCTGCGTTGCAGGCAGAATGGTAGGCAAGAGAATCATGGGCAAGGCAAGCTTTGCTCATATTATGGACGATACTGCCAAAATCCAGCTTTATGTTCAGGTAAATGCACTCGGAGCAGATGAATATGCCTCATTTAAGACACTTGACGTGGGCGACATTGTAGGCGTAAAGGGCACTGTATTCAAAACTCACAGCGGAGAGGTTTCCGTAAGGGCAAGCGAGGTTGTTCTGCTTTCAAAATCGCTCAGACCTTTGCCTGAAAAGTGGCACGGACTCAAGGACGTTGATACACGCTACCGTCAGAGATACCTTGACCTTATTGTTAATCCGCAGGTTCGTGATACTTTCAGAATACGTTCTGCAATAATTAGTTCGTTCAGAAAAATTCTTGACGATAAGGGCTATCTTGAGGTGGAAACGCCTATATTGCAGACATCGGCAGGCGGCGCAACGGCAAGACCGTTTATCACACATCACAATACGCTCGATATCGATATGTACCTGAGAATTGCAACAGAGCTTCACCTGAAGCGCCTTATTGTCGGCGGCTTTAACAAGGTTTACGAGATAGGCAGAATTTTCAGAAACGAAGGCATGGATACAAAGCATAATCCCGAGTTTACGACGATAGAAATGTACGAGGCGTATGCGGATTATTATGATATGATGGATATTACCGAGGAGCTTATCCGCGAGAGCGCAAAGAAGATTCTCGGCAAAACAACTTTGCCTTACCAGGGCGAGGAGATCGACCTCTCGAATTTCCGCAGAATGACTATGGTTGAAGCTGTAAAGGAATACGCGGGAATCGACTTTAATTCATTTACCGAAGCTGACGATGCCATGGCAGCTCTTAAGGAAGCGGGTATTCCTTTTGAAGGCACGCTTACATGGGGCGAGGCGCTTGCACTTGCTTTTGAAGAAAGAGCAGAGGATAAGCTTATACAGCCTACATTCGTTATGGATCATCCTATTGAAGTTTCTCCGCTTGCAAAGAAGAGCAAGGAAGACCCGAGACTGACGTACAGATTTGAGCTGTTTATAACGGGCAGAGAATTTGCAAACGCATTCTCCGAGCTTAACGATCCTATCGACCAGAGAGAGAGATTTATGGCTCAGGCTGTAAAGAGAGCTCACGGCGATGAGGAAGCTCAGATGATGGATGAGGATTTCGTTGAAGCACTCGAGGTTGGTATGCCGCCAACAGGAGGAATGGGACTCGGAATTGACCGTTTGACGATGCTGTTTACTGATTCGTTCACTATAAGAGACGTAATTTTGTTCCCCACGATGAAGCCACTCAGTAAGTAAAAGCTGAAAAAACTCAGCATGATATGAGTATTACTTTCGACAGAACAACCGCAGGACTCACGGAAGAATATGAGTAGTGCCGACTAAACCCAATCAGCGCAGCTGCTATAACGGAAGTCGCATAATTTACGGAATAAATGGGCGGTTCCATATGGGATTGCCCATTTTTTGTGTGGTGCCGCTTTTGAAGCAGGAATATTCATAAATTGAATGTGCGTCGGAAAATTATTAAAGAAAGTCATCATAATGAATAAGAAAATAATACTTTTTGCTATTGGAGGATTATTGATGTTTGGATTATTTGGTTGCTCTAAAGTGCCCGATGTGAAGAATAAGGAGCTTATATCATACGTATATTCATGCGGCGGCGGCATGAACGGAGGCGGCAATTCCACAGAGATAAGTATTATCGGTGACGAGGTTATTCTGACATACTCCAACAAAGAATGGTGGTATGATGACAATGACATCACTGAATATAAGCTTAATAAGGCTGTTCTTGCCGATATAGAGAGTGTGTTCAGAAAATATAAGATGCAAAACTGGAACAATAAGAAGTTTTCCGATATGTTTGTTGCCGACGGACCGAGTTATGGCTATTCATTCAAATTTGCGGATAAAACCTCAGTATCTTTTTCATCACAGGTATATCCGATGTCTTATGGCAAGAAGCTTGCTGAGCTTGATAAGGTGATAGAACAATACAAGGAGCAAGGAACATTAGAGCCGGGGCTTGTTACAAGTAAGAAAACCGATGAAGAGCTTGCGGGCAAGAACAATCCCGACAATGGATTGGTAGAGATAGAGGTTTATGAATGCAGTAAGGACAGGATTTCTTTTCGCATATTAAACGGTACAGACGAGGCAGTGGCAATAAGCAATTCCGTGAAGCTTGTACGAAACGGTAACGGAGAAATGCTGTATAACGAGAGCGGTGAATATTCCATAGAGGTAAATGCAAAATCTGCAAATGAAGAGTATATTATATCCGGCAGATTGGAGGAAGGCATTTATTCATTATATGTAGGAGACTATTCCGCTGAGTTCGTAATCAAGCTTCCGAGTGATAAATAAAGTACATATTGTAATGGGGAAGAAAACAACAGCAAAAAGGAGAAATTATGTATCTGGAAACATTCACACTGCCGATAGACTCCGAAAATGAATTATTGCGTGAGAGGGGAACTTATAACGGGGGCGCATATTGTTATGTTGATAATCCGTACCCTTGCGGATTGTTTTCAAAGCAACAGCTCAGTGAAGTATATTTTAATGACATAACGATATTTTACGGCGGGAACGGTTCGGGCAAAAGTACACTGCTGAATCTTATAGCCGAAAAGCTTGAACTGAATCGTATTGCACCTTATAATTCAAGCGAAATGTTTTCACTATATGTTGAACATTGCGATTATTCGCTCGGATACGATGACGAGGGCTTCAGATACAGAGTTCCCAACGGCAGCCGAATTATTACGAGCGATGACATATTTGATTATATGCTTACAGTCCGCACCAACAATAACGATATAAGTGAAAATAAAGAAAATGCAAGAGAAGCATGGGCAAATCTGAAGTTCGGCGATACTCTCAAATTTGACGGCATTGAAGATTACGAAGCAGTCAGATTGCAGGTTCTTGCACGAAGCAAATCTGTTTCACGCAGGAAGTTTATTATGAGAACAGCAGGTGAAGAGGTCAAGCTTAACAGCAACGGGGAGACGGCATTGCTCTATTTCCAAAAGAAGCTGAAAAACGATACTTTGTATTGCTTGGATGAGCCCGAAAACAGTATGTCGCCCAAAATGCAGCTTGAATTTGTGAAAATGCTGGAGGAAATGTCGCATTATTGCGGCTGTCAGTTTATAATCGCAACGCATTCACCTTTTTTACTTGCATTGGAAGGCGCAAGAATATATGACTTGGATTCTTGCCCTGTTGAAATTAAAGATTGGTGGCAGCTTGAAAATACAAAAATATATTTTGATTTTTTCAATAAACACAGACATCTGTTTGAAAAATAATTTAAATTGAGCCTTTATCGGCAAACAAAAAGCTGTGATTGCCGCATATTTTCAGACTTCCTCGTCGGACTTGGTATTCTCGGCTTTGGCGGCACATCTGAACAACAGAAGGCCTATAATAAACATCAGGGCAATCATCCCCACACCTTTGTTGATACTGTCTGTCAACTGTGATACTATGCTGACGACTGTTGTCCCCATAAATGCGGCGCCCTTGCCGCAAATATCCATAAGTCCGAAGTATTCTCCGGATTGATTGACCGGAATAATTTTGTTAAAGTAAGAACGCGACAACGCTTGAATGCCGCCCTGAAACATTCCCACAAATATAGCAAGTATCCAGAATTGCAGTTGCGTTTTAAGGAACATTGCAAAAACCGCAATCCCAAAGTACGCCGCAATACATACGGTTAGCAGCTTGTCTGCCGCAAACTTTTGTGCCAGCCTTCCGAACAGAATGGCAAATGGGAATGCCACAAACTGAGTTACCAGGAGTGCCAGCAAAAGACCTGTGCTGTCAAGACCAAGCGCTGAACCGTAAGCTGTTGCCATATCGATAATTGTATATACACCGTCGATATAGAAAAAGAATGCCAAAAGGAAAAGAAATATCTTTTTCTCTTTGCGCACATTTTTAAGCGTTCTTCCGAGCCTTATAAAGCTCTCTTTAATTGCATGAGGGCGCTTCTCAACATAGTATTTCTGACGATAGGTTTTCAGCATGGGCAATGTCATTCCAATCCACCATACAGCTGTTATTATGAAAGCAATTGTCATGGCTGTTTCCATGGATATTCCGATAATATCGGACCCAAGCACTATTACGAGAGAAATGATAAAAGGAATGCAGCTCCCTATGTATCCCCACGCATAGCCTTCTGATGAAACATGATCCATACGTTCTGCTTTTGTTGTGTCGGAAAGCATTGAATCATAAACGATCAGGCTTCCCGAATATCCGATTTTTGCTATAATATAAATAATCAGAAACAAAAACCAATTTTTTGCGATTCCCAGACTGATACAGCCGACGGCACCGATAATGAGGAATACGGTAAATACGAGCTTTTTATATCCTTTTGTATCTGCCAGAGTGCCGCATATCGGACCCATAAAAGCTACAACCAATGTTGCAATGGAAGTCGCGTAGCCCCAATATGCCATGTACTCTACATCCGACAGCCCGGAATTTCCTGCCAGATAGTTAAAGTAAATGGGCATTATAGTCGCTATCAAAAGCGTAAAGGCAGAATTCCCCACATCATACAATATCCAGTTTTTTTCTTCCTTAGTCAAATTAAGCTTCATCATTGTTCACCCTTTCATCAGTCAATCGCGAATCAAAAGTATAGTTGTATATTGGATTCAAAGCTTCTCTGCCTTCCAAATAACCTTTGTATTCATGAATCAGCTCAATGGTAAGCTCCTTTGCTTTTTGATATAAATTCCAGAGCTTTTTTGTGCTGTCGGCGCACTGCGGGTTTTCCCGGTAATTGACAATGAGCCCGTGCATTTCCTTATAATTTCCCGAAATTTTTAAAAGCGTATTAATTAAAAGACGTTTTATTTTGGAGGGGGCAATCAAAAGATTGCTGTTTTTTATCATTCCATTCAAAGCTTTTTGTATCTGTGTGCTGTTTACACCTTCGAAAAAAGCCTGTATCACTTGAGCATTTTTTCATGGATGGAACAATATGCCCCGTAAGCTTATGCCTGATCGGATCATATCCGTCCTTTAACATCAGCATTCTGTCAAATTCCACTTCAATTTCGGTGTGGCTGATGCCGATTGCTGCGATTTTTTCATCAATGTATCCATGGCAGATTTCATCAAGCGCAAAGTGGCAGATAAAACCGTACACATAAGACAGATAAGCGGCATTTTTCTGATGCTGCTTTATTGTTTCGGCAGCAGTCTCAAAAAATTCCTTCCCGGCTCTATCGTGCATTCGGTACCCGATTTTACTGATCTGATTGTCTAAAAGCGGCTTATAATAAAAGAAAATATCCGGACCATGAATACCAATCATGAATAATTCCGGATATTCATCTATTACTTCCTTTTCTTCCGAATCATTAAGTAAGCTTCTGATTTCTTGTCCTAACCGATAATGTGCATAAGTTGACGGCATATAATGTCTCCTTTCTCACAAGTTCATTATAACATTTTTCGTGAAACAGGAACAGCACAGCCATGTAAATATTTTGTAAATCCTCTGTAAATCGAAAAATCATGAAGGCTCGCCGATTGATATTTATTCGACTTAGTGATATAATGATTCAGTAATGAAAAGTGCCGAGATAAGTAAGAAAAAGAGCAATAATCGGATATGCCGTATAATGATGCGGCATATAACCGACAATAAATTACATAGGACAGCAAATATTACGCAGCTATAATGCGTTTTGCGGGAGCAAATTTATTGTTGATTGCGATTTTTTATATGGCACGACGGACAATGATGTTTTTTAACATTAAAAAATACGAAGGGGATTAATTATGATCAAAAAGATATGTAACGATGATGCGCAGATTTTTCCGTATATCGCAAGACTGCCGCTGAATATGAAAGACAATTTACCTATAATAATACAGCTTCACGGCGCAGGCGAGAGAGGAATGGGAACTGACAAAGACATAGGGCTCGTTGAAGTTCACGGTTTTTCTCACGTGTTTACCGATGAGGCGGAAATTGAGTGCATACTCATACAGCCTCAGTGCCGCCCCGACAGCTTTTGGGTTGCACATATTCAGGAGCTCAGACTTTTTATTCAGGAGATGATCCGCACTTATAACGCAGACGAAAACAGAGTATATCTTACGGGACTGAGCATGGGCGGATACGGCACGTGGTATACGGCACTTGCTTTCCCGGAATTGTTTGCCGCAATAGCACCTGTGTGTGGAGGCGGTATGCCGTGGATGGCTGACAGACTGACTATGCCGATATGGGCATTCCACGGAACGGACGATGACGCCGTTTTGCCGTCAAACAGCATTGATATGATAAATGCACTGAGAAGATGCGGCAGAGGCGACGACGTAAAGTTTACGCTCAAGGAACACGTAGGCCACAATGTATGGGAGTACGCATACGGGCAGGAATTGCTTGATTGGCTTTTGGCTCAGAAAAAGGCGTAAATATTTTTACATGGGAGTACAGTGCGGAATTTTGCGCTTGACATTAATTTTTACATACTGTATAATTATATTGTTTGTAAGAGATTTATGTTGGGATGACACAAAGTCTGCAATATAGTTTCGGCTTGTGTACGCAAAAAGTGTCAACATGACATTGCGGCAGAGGTTTTAAGGAAAAATAAAGGAGTAACAAAGCAGAATGGACAGAATATTGGTATTAAAACACATAAGAGACATTAACGATTACATAAATATGCCTCTTGAAGCGCGTCAGCAGATAGAAGAAATGGTCGATGTAATATTGAGCGACGGTGATTTCATAAGAAAATGCGAAGGCTTGACAGCTTATTTCTTTGCTGCAAGGGATAACAGACGTGAGGTCGTGCATAAGCTTGCCGAAGAAAAAAATGTTGACAAAGATATGCTTTGCCTCGTTATGTGCGAACTGTATTCAATAGAAACAAAGAATTTATACATAAGAAATAATTGGCCTATGGATGTTTATTACGATTCAATGCGCGATATGGCAATATGGGCAAATACGTGCTACGAAAGAACGGGTAAATGGGGCCTTTTGGAATACGGCTGGATCGCCCTTGCACTTTTCGGAGTTGTTTTCAGACTCGGCAGACTCCAGTTTGAAATTATCGAGCTTAACGAAAGATGCTTGCCTGTTACGCTTGCAGGTATACCGGTTCGCAACGGCAGCAGAGCAATAAACATACATATTCCGGAGGGTGACGGAATAACAGCCGAGAAGAGACTCGATTCGTACAGAAAAGCATACAGATTTTTCAGACAGACGGGTTACGCTGTGTTCGTATGCCATTCATGGCTCTTGTACCCGAAGCACACGGAATTCCTTCCGCCGGAATCAAACATACTCAGCTTCATGAAGGACTTCAATCTGTTCATGCCTCACGACGGTAACGGAGAAATGGTCAGAGTATTCGGAAAAGCATGGCCGCCGGCAAATGACAATTACGACCTGCTTCCTCAGGATACGAGAATAAGACGTGCCTTTGTCAACAGATTCAAGAGCGGCGGTACGGCAGGCGACGGATTCGGAGTATTCATATTTGACGGTGAAAATATAGTATCATAAGATTTGACCGGAGCCTTTTTCGAAAGAAGAAGGCTCCTGACTTCTCAAAAAACATTTCATCTTTGAAGCTGTATGCCATAAGATGCGGGGAAAACATAGATATTATTACGAGGAGAAACAATTTGAAATTACTTCTTCATACCTGCTGTGCGCCATGCTCGATAATGTGCATAGAAGCCTTGCGCACAGAGAATATAGAACCGGAGCTTTTCTGGTACAATCCGAACATACATCCTGCCACTGAATACAAGGCGAGGAAAAATACGCTCGTTGAATACGCAAAGTCCGTAAATGCAAAGCTGATAGTAAATAACGAGTACGGACTGCGCAGATTTATTACCGAAATCAATTCGGATTTTGACGGACGGTGTAAATTCTGCTATAAAATGCGACTTGAGGAAACGGCAAGGTATGCCGCTGAAAATTCGTATACACATATTTCAACGACACTGCTTATAAGCCCGTATCAGAACCACGCTCTTCTCAAGGCTACGGCTGAAGAGGCGGCGGAAAAGTACGGAGTGGAATTTCTTTACAGGGATTTCAGAGTGTACTTCAAGGAAGGGCAGGAAAAGGCAAGGAATCTCGGGCTGTATATGCAGAAATACTGCGGATGTATTTTCAGCGAAGAGGACAGATATATTAAAAAGAAGAAGTCGTCTTCAAGCAGTATTCAGATATTGCTTCCGTAAAAATAACGAACTTTTCTATTGACATAAAAGAGTTAAAATGTTATAATCTTACCGTTGTAAAGGACACCCTTTAATATAACATATATTTACAGACGTTTCCGTAGCTCAGCCGGATAGAGCGACCGCCTCCTAAGGTTATACTAAATCACTCGCCTTTGCTCAAAAGGCGAGCGATAATATAGATAAAATTTCATACACGTCTCTGTACCTCAGCAGGATAGAGGGTCCGCCTCCTAAGCGGAACGCCCCCGGTTCGAATCCGGGCAGGGACGCCACAAAAAACGCCGAAAGCCTTGATTTTTCAAGGTTTTCGGCTTTACTTTTTTGTCGGGTGTCCTTGTTTGTTCTGCTCGGCTTCTTTACTGTGAGCGATCCTTTTTACTTAGGTTGCGGACTCCCTATCCCTTGAAAATCCTGCTAATCAAATTAGCAAGAAAACCCCGTTTTTGCTAATGAAAATCGACTTTCTGCTAATCGCTCAGAAAATCGTGCTAAAAATCTTGCTAATTAAAAAGTGTGCTTATAATAGTTCGACCTTGTTTTACCCCGTACCTTTTAATCCCTTTGTTATGTAGTATTATCCTATCCCAAACCGCACATTTCACAAAAAGCCTATCCTTATATATAATGAAAGTGTCAGGAGGTAATGGATATGAGAAACAAGAACTACTACATAAATCTTAATGACCGTGAATACTTAGATGTTCTTTCCTCTTTGATGAACAAGAGAAATAAATTGATCCAAAGCGGCAAGTATACCGATGGTATTGACGAAGTAATTATGAAGATTAAGACGGCTACCCGAAAGGTATTCCTACCTAAGACGGTGGCAGAAATGCTCAAAGAACGTTATCAGGAAATTC
>CAMEIT010000039.1 GCA_945918795.1 uncultured Clostridia bacterium
TTTTGGTTACAAGATAAAGCGGAGGCTGTGCTATATATATGTGTCCCTGCTCGACAAGCTCTCTCATGTAGCGATAGAAGAATGTCAACAGCAATATTCTTATGTGGCTTCCGTCTACATCGGCATCGGTCATACATATGATTTTGTCGTATCTGAGCTTTTTGATGTCAAACTCAGCGCCTATTCCCGTACCGAACGCCGTTATCATCGAACGAATTTCCTCGTTTCCGAGTGCTCTGTCAAGCCTTGCCTTTTCAACGTTGAGAATTTTACCTCTCAACGGAAGTATGGCCTGATAACGTCTGCTTCTGCCGCCCTTTGCAGTACCGCCTGCGGAAAGTCCCTCGACTATAAATATCTCGCACTGCGACGGGTCCTTTTCGGAGCAATCGGCAAGCTTACCCGGGAGAGCCGCGCTGTCAAGCTCGCTTTTACGTCTTGTAAGATCTCTTGCATGGCGCGCCGCCTCTCTTGCCCTTGCCGCCGTGACTATTTTTGAAATTATTATCTTTGCCTGCTGAGGATTTTCCTCAAAGAACGTCATTACCTTTTCATACGTGCAGGCATCCACTATCGGACGAACCTCGGTATTGCCGAGCTTTGTTTTTGTCTGTCCCTCAAACTGCGGATTCTCTATTTTTACGCTGATAACCGCCGTAAGGCCTTCTCTAACATCCTCGCCCGTGAAATTCTGATCTGCGTCCTTAAGAAAACCGTTTTTCCTGCAATAATCGTTTACCGCGCGCGTAAGACCCGTCTTATAGCCGACAAGATGCGTTCCGCCTTCCTCGGTATTGATGTTGTTTACATATGTGAAAACATTTTCAACGTACGTATCGGTGTACTGCATTGCCACCTCAACTTCCGTTGTTCCCTTTTTGTCGTCAAAATAGAGAATTTTGTCCGTTATTACGTCCTTGTTCTTGTTCTGGAACTCTATAAACGATATTATTCCGCCGTCGAATTTATAATTATTCTCAATCGGCTCCTCGCCTCTGAGATCTCTGAATATTATTCTTACGTTTTTATTGAGGAACGCAAGAAGTCTGAGCCTTGAATTTAGAGTGTCAAAGCTGAATTCAAGAGTTTCAAAAATTTCCTTATCCGGGTGGAAAGTGATTATGGTTCCGTGCTCGGTTGTGTCAGAGAGCCTTTGTACCTCGCCCTGCGGAATGCCGCCGTTTGCGTATTCCTGCTTATAATAGCCCTCGCCGTTATAAACCTCAGCCGTAAGTCTGTCCGAAAGAGCATTTACTACCGAAAGACCTACTCCGTGCAAGCCCCCCGATACCTTGTATCCGCCGCCGCCGAATTTTCCGCCGGCATGAAGCACCGTAAGTACGACCTGAAGCGTGGATATGCCCATTTTATGATGAATTCCTACCGGGATACCTCTTCCGTTGTCCTGAACTCTCACGGAGCCGTCCTTAAGAAGCTCAACAATTATAGTATCGCAGACGCCTGCAAGAGCTTCGTCAATACTGTTGTCTACGATCTCATAAACAAGGTGGTGCAGGCCTCTCTCGCCTGTGCTTCCGATATACATACCCGGACGTTTGCGCACGGCCTCCAAGCCGTCAAGCACCTGTATGGCGTCCTGGTCGTAAGTTTTTAATTCGTTATTGTCTGTCAAAATTGAATTTGCGGTACATACAAAAAGTAATTCCGCACTCCTTTCACTTTTCTAACATGATTTGTAAATTTTACGGCAGTATTTATTCTGTCTGCCGCCCCTTGGTTTGCCGCCCCATTATGTGTGTGGTCACAGTCTGAGGGAATGCTTCTGCAATCTTGAGCGCAGAGTCCTTGCCGAAAGAGAAGTAAAATACGCCTTGCACTTTTTGCTCTCATCCTCATATGCAACGACATACGCCTTGTACGGAGGCTCACAAACATATTCCTTCGGGCAGTCGGGCAAGCACATCGTATCCTCCCGAACAGAGAATATTCCTATTATATTTTTTGTGAAAATTAGTTTGTTTCCGCCTATATAAATCATTTCATTCCTCCGCCGTTACATATATAATTATACCACAAAAATCGATTTTTGAAAAGGGGCTCGACGCCTGTTTTAAAAAGATAAATCCGTAAAAATTTATATTCCGAATTACGCATGCCAAGTGCTCCTGCACCTCTTTTATACGGGCATTGACTTTAATATGATTTTATAGTATAATTTATTATGATGTTAATCGCGGACCGCATTTTTTCGAGTGCCGCAGTCTAAAAAAAGGAGCTTCCTTCGCGGCATATTGCCGTAAAAGGGTTATAAAACAATAATGTCAGACAAATTCACGGTAAATATCCCCGCCACCTCCGCAAACCTCGGTGCCTGTTTTGATTTTGCAGGTATTGCCGTACCGGGTTTATACAATACCGTTGAGGCACAGCTCTCAAACGGTCAAAACATTATAACAATCGAGGGCATAGGTGCCGATACAATACCCAAAAACGAAAACAATCTCATATACCGCACATTCAAAAGAACATTTGAGTACGCAAAAAAACGCTGTCCTTATGTAAAAATGCACTGCATAAACAGAATACCTCTCAACAGAGGTCTCGGAAGCAGTGCCGCTGCCGCACTCGGCGGAATATTCGTTGCAAACAAAATGATGTCGGGGGCTCTTTCAAACGACGATATGCTCAAAATCGCCTGTGAATTTGAGGGGCATCCGGACAACGCCGCCCCTGCAATATACGGCGGTGCCGTTGTAACGTCATACATAAACGGCAAACCCATAATAAGGCACATAAAGCTCCCGAAGGATATTGCGGTTGCTGTTGCCGTACCGGAGATCATGCTTCCCACATCTGTTTCAAGATCCGTTCTTCCGGAAAGCTATCCGCGCAGCAGTGTCGTTCGCGCAATGTCAACGGCAGCTCTTGCCGTAAACGCGCTCGCCGAGGGAGACTACGAGCTTATGGGCAAGCTCATAATGCAGGATGTGGTACATCAGCCGTATAGGAAATCTCTCATTACAGGCTATGACGACGTCGTAAACGCGGCTCTTGCCGGCGGTGCTTTCGGCTGTGTAATAAGCGGCGCAGGCTCCACTATGATATCATACTGTAAAGACGCCAATACTGCCGAATCGGTAAAAAATGCCATGGTGAATGCATTCACAGCAAACAATGTACAGGCATCGGGCTTTTCGGGAGTAATAAAAAGCAGTGTTTGATATTGTCTGATTTTTGATAAACAATTTGTTGGAATTTTTTATGTAGATGTAGGGGCGACTATCGGTCGTCCGTTTTGTGACAAATCTGCGTTTTGCGGGCGACCACCGATCGCCCATACATTATCCCGTTGTTATACCAAAAACACAAAATAATTAATTCTGCCGTTTTCGGCAACATCGTTATGAGAATGATCGTTAAAGGCAAGCTCAATAACAAACAATGTTTGTTATTGCTCGATTTGTTGATAAATAATTTGTGAGAATTTTATTTTTGCAATTGTAGGGGCGACCATCGGTCGTCCGTTTTGTGACAAATTTGCGTTTTGCAGGCGACCATAGGTCGCCCCTACATTATCCCGTTGTTATACAAAAACCGCAAAATTATTTGTTCTGCCGTTTTCGACAACATCGTTATGAGAACGAGCGTAAAAGGCAAGCTCAATAACAAACAATGTTTGATAATGCCCGTTTTTTGATAAACATTTGTGAGAGTTTTATTTTTTTATGCAGATTGTAGGGGCGACCATTGGTCGTCCGTTTTGTGATAAATTTACATTTTGCGGGCGACCAATGGTCGCCCCTACATTATCCCGTTGTTTCGCAAAATCCGCAAAAACAATTTAATCTGCCGATTTTGACAACATCGTTATGAGAATGAACGTTAAAGGCAAGCGCAATAACAAACAATGTTTGATAATGCCCGTTTTTTGATAAACAATTTGTGAAAATTTTATTTTGGCAATTTGTACGGGTAACTATCGGTCGTCCGTTTTGTGACAAATTTACGTTTTGCGGGCGACCATAGGTCGCCCCTACATTATCCCGTTGTTCCGCAAGTGCGCAAAAACAATTTAATCTGCCGTTTTCGATAACAGCCTTATACGAATGAACAATAAATGCGAGTGCAATAAAAAACAGTGTTTGATATTGCCTGATTTTTGATAAACAATTTGTGAGAGTTTTATTTTTTAGGCAGATTGTAGGGGCGACCACAGGTTGTCCCTATTGTGACAAATTCGCGTTTTGCGGGCGACCATAGGTCGCCCCTACATTATCCCGTTGTTATACCACAAACACAAAATAATTTATTCTGCCGTTTTCGATAACATCGTTATGAGAATGGGCGTTAAAGGCAAGCGCAATGACAAACATTGTTTGTTATTGCTCGATTTGTTGATAAACAAAACGCCACACTTTTTGGTAGGTGCGGCGTTTTTTGTGTGTAGATATTTAATTTTTAGGTAAGTTGTAGGGGCGACCACCGGTCGTCCGTATTTTGTTTTTCATATACAACCTTCACGCATTGTAACAAATTTTCGTTTTGAGAACAACCACTCCATTATTACACAAAAACCGCAGAAGTCAATCTGCGGTTTGCATATATCTCAATTTTTTTGTCCGTCAACTCGCAGCTTGAGCAGATTGTACCCAATCACTCCTATAAAAACAATGACGGCACCAACAAAAGAAAGTCCCGAAATCATTTCATGGTAAAACACAGCCACCCAAATAGGATTCAGAATAGGTTCGACTGCGGAAGTGAGTGATGCGGCAATGGCAGGTGTATGTTCAAGTCCCTTTGACATAAAAATGTACGCCATTGCAAGCTGAAATACGCCGAGCACTACAGCCGCTATGACAGCAGTCGAAGTAAATACATTTTCGCTGAAAATGAACGGCGTCTGAGTTGCCGCGCAGATTGCCTGCCCGAGCAAAATCGATGACAGCGAATCAGCACCGGGGAATGTATTCATCATAAATACGCCTGCATAGCATACGCCCGACAACAGCGCGAGCAGATTGCCCAAAGTATTCCCTGCCGCCAGCGAATCCACAAAAAAGAAAACGATTCCCGTCAACACAACAAGCGATGTACATATATCGAGCTTTTTGGGGCGTTCATGAAAAAACACCCACATGAACAAAATTATGAACACAGGTGCCGTAAATTGCAGTATGATTGTATTTGCCGCGGTCGTAAGCTTATTTGCCAGACAATAAAGCGTCGTTGTTCCCGCCATGCTGACGGCACCGAGTGCGACGCTTTTGTTGAATACGAATTTATGACCTGTTATCTTAAAATATACAAGCAAAATCAGTACCGAAATAAGGCTGCGCACACCGTTTATTGTGATTCCCGACCACGGAATCACCTTTACGCACAAGCCGCCTATACTGAACAGCACTGCCGATGCAAATACATATAAAGTTGCTCTTCTCTCTTTGGACATAAAGTTTTTTCGCCGCCTCTTTGCAAATTACCGGGCATACGGGGGAGTATCGCCCGAATCCGCACGTTATTATACATCAAAAGCGGATAATTTTCAATAAAATCGGAGATTTTTTACATCGAATTAATAATTTATCGGTTTCCCCTTTTTATCAGATAAAATACGTCAGCGCAAACGCATACGCAACGAGTCCGGCAAAAACCATCATGAGCATAATAAAGACCGGCATACGGCTTTCAAGCACAGCTATATACTTGTCCTTGTCAACGGCAACATATCCGCCGTATTTATAAAGTATTCCCTTTTTTATGCGCGGCTCATGAACGGGGATTTCATTTGTCCCTATACTGATTGTATCCTTAGGCTTTCCTGCCGATTTTCCGCCTATCTCGCCGATTACGGAAAATCCCTTTTTCTTATAAATTGCATTCATTCTGTCCATTGAATAGCAAGGTACGGAAATTTTCCCTACGTTTATTGAGATGTCGTAATTTTCTCTCGGTAAAAAGTTAAGGCTCATTGTATTCGCTCCATAAAATAAAAAAAGCCGCACTTTAGAATCATAAAGTGCAGCTGGCTGGCTTGATCAAATTTGTCGAAGTCCCTATAGCTTTGCGTCACAGCTTTTCAACTGCTTTGCCCATATATATTTTTTCATATTATATATCAAAAACTTGGATTTGTCAAGTATTTTGCGCAAATATTGCATATTCCGACACTTTTGCACAGAAAAAAACGGGCACTGCCTTTACATGGCAGTGTCCGTTTTGATCCCTGATAATCAAACGAGCTCGATTATAACTTCTTCTGCGTTATCACCGCGTCTCGGTCCCATTTTAATTATTCTTGTATAGCCGCCTGCGCAATTTTTTTCTTCGTTGCGTGCTCTGTACTTAGGACCGTACTCTCTGAACATTTTCTCTACGAGAGGATGCTTGTTATCCTTTGTTCTCGCAATGAATTTGTCCTTATCTTCGCCGTCATTACGCTTTTCCTGAATGTCATATACGTAAGCCATGATTTTTCTTCTTGCGTTAAGTTTGGAAGGCGCGTCATTTTCAAGCTCAACTTCAACCTTTATAACGTTGCCGTCTTTATCCTTCTTAATCTTGCCGTCTTCATCCCTGTCGCAAACTGTCTTTTTAACTTTAACAGTCTTGTCGTATTCATTAATAGCCAATGTCAAAAGCGAATCGGCAATGCCTCTGATTTCTTTAGCGCGAGCTTCGGTAGTAGTAATTCTTCCGTACCAAAGCAGATCCGTTGTAAGTCCTCTGAGCAATGCGCGTCTTTGACTGCTGTTTCTGCCTAACTTTCTTGTACCCACAATTAAAGTCGCTATTCAAAATTAATTGAAAAGCCTCTCCTTTCAACGATATTAAACTTTCTAAAAAGAGGATTACTCCTCTGATTTTTTCAGTGCAACTCCGAGTGCCAGCAATTTCTGCTCTACCTCGTCCAAAGACTTCTTACCAAGGTTGCGAACCTTTATCATATCGTCCTCAGACTTGAGCATCAGCTCACCGATGGTATTAATATTTGCACGCTTTAAACAATTATATGAACGAACCGACAGCTCAAGCTCTTCAATAGGCATATCAGCCATCTTGTTAGAGGTTGTATCGCTTTCTACCTTAGCAACTTCAAACGTCTCGGTTTTGTCCGTCAAATTAACAAATAATCCTAAGTATTCACAAAGGACCTTCGCCGAATAGCTTACAGCCTCCTGCGGTTCAATCGCACCGTTTGTCCATACTTCAAGCGTCAGCTTGTCGTAGTCAGTAACGTTGCCGACACGAGTATCTTCTACATAGAAATTAACCTTTTTAATCGGAGAGTATACTGCGTCTATCGGAATAAGTCCTATTGTATCTTCCTTATTCTTCTCCGCAACAACAAATCCTCTGCCCTTGTCAACAGTCATTTCCATATACAAATCTGCATCTTCATTCAAAGTTGCAATATGGAGATCCTTATTGACAATATTAATATCCATGTCAGCCTCAATATCGGCAGCTGTGACCTCGCAAGGTCCTTTAACGCTGATACGCATCGTTTTCGGGCCCTCGTCGGTCATTTTAATTGCAAGAGTCTTAAGGTTCAGTATAATGTCAACAACGTCTTCTTTAACACCGCGAATTGTAGAAAATTCATGCATAATACCGTCAATTTTAATGTTCTTGACAGCGGCGCCCGGAACATACCACAGCATAACACGCCTTAATGCGTTACCCAAAGTTGTGCCGAAGCCCTTTTCCAAAGGCTCTACTACAAACTTCATGTAGTTTTCCTCAACCTTATGCTCAACAATTTCTATTCTTGGTTTTTCTGAATCTAACATATACGCCCTCCTTATCGTAATAACTCTGTCAAACGGCATTAAGATTACTTAGAATACCACTCAACGATGAGATTCTCCTGAATATCAAAGTCAATATCTTCTCTTCTGGGCATTGTTACAACCGTACCCTCAAGCTTATCAAGGTCAACTGTAACCCAAGCCGGTGTAGTTTTCTTAGCGCCTTCCTTAACAGCCTTGAACAAAGGACTGTTTGTGCTGCGCTCACGAACTGCTATTACATCACCAACGCTTACAAGATATGACGGAATGTCTACCTTATTGCCGTTGATTGTGAAATGACCGTGGTTAACGAGCTGTCTTGCCTGACTTCTTGAGCTTGCAAGGCCCATTCTGAATACAACATTATCAAATCTTCTTTCCAAAATAGAAAGGAAGTTTTCACCGACAATACCCGGCATTTTTTCAGCCATTGAGAAGTATTTTCTGAACTGTCCCTCAAGAACACCGTAAATACGTCTCATTTTCTGTTTTTCTCTCAGCTGAATGCCGTAGTTCTTCTGATTACGCGGCTTACCTGCGCTGCCATGCTGTCCCGGAGGAGTTGGTCTCTTTGAGAAAGAGCACTTGTCGGAATAGCATCTGTCACCCTTTAAGAACAGCTTCTGTCCTTCTCTTCTGCACAATCTGCACTGTGAATCTGTATATCTAGCCATTTTTCATCCCTCCATTAAACTCTTCTGCGCTTAGGCGGTCTGCAGCCATTATGAGGAATAGGTGTTACATCCTTTATAAGGGTTACTTCCAGACCTGTTGCCTGCAATGAACGGATTGCAGATTCTCTGCCTGCGCCGGGGCCTTTTACGAA
The DNA here is from genome assembly GCA_945918795.1 of uncultured Clostridia bacterium. Taxonomy (GTDB): domain Bacteria; phylum Bacillota; class Clostridia; order HGM11327; family HGM11327; genus SIG351. The sequence continues at coordinate 8,581 of CAMEIT010000039.1, forward strand.
AACCTCAACCGTCTTCATACCGTGCTCCATTGCAGCCTTAGCAGCCGTTTCAGCAGCCATCTGTGCCGCAAAAGGCGTGCTCTTCTTTGAGCCCTTGAAGCCCAAGCCGCCTGCGCTTGCCCATGATACAGCATTGCCTGCCACGTCCGTAATTGTTACGATCGTATTATTGAATGTTGAAGTAATATGAGCGGTACCTTTTTCAATGTTTTTCTTTTCAACGCGTCTTGTTGCTCTTTTAACTGTCTTTGCCATTGTATTACCCTCCTATTACTTCTTCTTGGATTTTACTCTTGAAGACTTCGGACCCTTTCTTGTACGTGCATTGGTCTTTGTGTTCTGTCCTCTTACAGGCAGACCTCTGCGGTGTCTGATGCCTCTGTAACAGCCAACTTCTACAAGTCTCTTTATATTCAGGGCTACCTGTCTTTTCAAATCACCCTCAACCTGCAGGTTGTGCTCAATGTAGTTTCTCAATACTGCGACTTCGTCATCCGAAAGATCCTTGACTCTTTTGTCCGGGTCAATACCAGTCGTTTTCAAGATCTCGTCAGAAGTTGCCTTGCCTATACCATAAATATACGTTAACCCTATCTCAACTCTTTTTTCCTTGGGAAGGTCAACACCGGATATACGCGCCATTCTTTTACCTCCGTAATAAATTATTAACTAATATTTTCAGCTTAAACATTCAAATAAATGAATCAGCCTTGTCTTTGTTTATGCTTCGGAGACTCAGAGCAAACCACCATTACTTTGCCTTCGCGCTTGATGATCTTGCACTTGTCACACATCTTCTTAACAGAAGGTCTAACTTTCATAATTTCATTGGATTCATCCACCACATTAGTAATGAACAAATCTACTCCTTTCCGAAATTTTATTAAATATGCGAATCCTGTTTGGGGACTCACTTACCTCTTCTTGTAATTCTGCCGCGCATGAGGTCATACAGTGACAGCTCAACCGTAACTCTGTCGCCCGGAAGTATCTTAATGAAATTGTTTCTCATTTTTCCGGAGACATACGCCGTTACCTTGTGTCCGTTCTCAAGCTGCACCTTGAATGTGAAATTCGGCAGCGCCTCAATGACAACGCCCTCAAGCTCAACTACATCATTTTTATTCATGCAACTACCTCTCAATCATAATCTTAGAATTGTTATATCCCAACGCCTTCAAAAGCTTGCGCAGCTCGTTGTCGCCGGTTCCTGCAGCGGCCGAAAAAGTGCCTGTTCTATTGCCGAGCTCATTTGCTTTTTCAAGCCCGATACTGCCGGCAAAAGCAATATGCTTACTTTTCTTTCGCTTAGGAGAATCAACAGCGCGTGTTTTGCCGTTTGCCGCAAGGACAAACTCCCCGTCAATGCCTACGACAACATAATAAATGCCTTTATCATGCCCCGCTGTTGATTTCACAACATCGCCAATTTTGTAATCCATCACGTTTTCAGTCCTTCAGCGTAAGAAGCTCGGGACCGTCTGATGTTATCAGAACAGTATTCTCATAATGAGCACAGTATAACGAATCTCTTGAAACAACCGTCCAGCCGTCCTCAAGAACCCTGACATCAGGACTCTTTACCGTTACCATAGGTTCTATTGCAAGAGTCATGCCCTCGCGGAGTCTTATGCCCGTACCCGGCTTGCCGTAATTCGGTATGTTGGGGTCTTCGTGAAGCTCCCTTCCAACGCCGTGTCCTACATAATCCGTGACTACCTGAAAACCGCCGCGCTCTATGTGCTGCTGTATGCGAGCGGAAATATCGTACAAACGATACCCCGTTCTTGCAAACGGAAGTCCCCTGAAAAAGGATTCCTCCGTTACAGCCATGAGACGCTTAACATCCTCGGAAACACTTCCCACCGCAAATGTTCTTGCGGCGTCCGTATTCAGTCCCTTATAGTTTACGCCCGCATCAACGGAAATTATGTCGCCTTCTTTAAGGATCCGCTTCTTCGACGGAATGCCGTGAAGCAGCTCGTTATTAACAGACGTGCATATCGCCGCCGGGAATCCCGAATATCCTTTGAACGTAGGTGTCGCACCGTTTGCAACAATGAACTTTTCGGCAATTGCGTCAAGCTCGTATGTTGAAACTCCCGGTCTGACAGCGTCCTCAAGAATAAGCAGGACTTCCGCAAGCAGTTCTCCCGATTTACGCATCAGTTCAATTTCCGATGAATTTTTTATTATTATCACTGGCTATCCCTTCTTTGATTACGCTTTAAGGAATCCCTTATAATGACGCATGAGCATCATTGACTCGAGCTGTGTCGTTGTTTCCAAAGCAACATTTACAAGAATTATAATCGACGAACCACCGATAGCCATATTCTGGAGCGCAGGTACTATTATTCCCAACAATATAGGCAATATTGCGATAAATGCAAGGAATATCGAGCCTGCCAAAGTAAGTCTGTTAAGAATTCTCGATAAATAATCCGCCGTTGGTTTTCCCGGACGTATACCCAGAACAAAACCGCCGTTTTCCTTGAGGTTCTTGGAAACCTCCTGTGTATTGAAAGACATCGTTGTGTAGAAGAACGCAAAGAATACAATAAGCAAAGCATATACTATAATGTATACAGCGCTTCTCTGTCCGAGGTAAGCATTTACGAAGTTTGCAAACCCTGTATTCGGAACCCACGATGCTATCATCGACGGCAACGAACAAATCGAAATCGCAAAAATTATCGGCATAACGCCTGACGGATTGAGCTTCATCGGAATATGAGTGCTCTGACCGCCGTATACCTTACGGCCAACAACCTTTTTTGCATAGTTAACCGGAATCTTGCGCTCGCCCTTATCCATAAATATAATTGCAGCGAAAAGTGCAACGACAAGTACGACAAGCACAATAAGCCACCACCAGCCCAAAGCACCGCCTGCAACATTGTTGATAAGGCTTATAGTGCTCGGCATTATACGTGAAATTATACCGACAAAGATAAGCATTGATATACCGTTGCCTATACCGTTTTCGGTAATAAGTTCTCCAAGCCACATTGAGAGCATTGAACCTGCTGTCAATGTTACAACTGTAAAGAAGTAAGTAAAGAAGTTTGCAGACTTGAATGCTGCTCTCATGCCGAGAGTAAAGCCGACTGCCATGAGCAATGATATTGCCAATGTAGCATATCTTGTGATCTGTGCAAGTTTCTTTCTTCCCTCTTCGCCTTCCTTAGAAAGGCGCTCAAGTGATGGAATAACCATCGTTAAGAGCTGAATAATGATTGAAGCATTAATGTTAGGGCTGATACCCATAGCAAATATTGCGAATTGTTCAAATGCGCCGCCGGTAATTACGTTAAACAAGCCCAAAAACGAGTTGCTTGATACGCTTGACGCAACAGCTGCCGCGTCTACGCCCGGAACCGGTATTGCACAACCGACTCTGTAAATAACTATGATAATTAAGGTAAACAAGAGCTTCTTTCTGATCTCTGCTACCTTCCAAGCCTTTTTAAATGTCTCAAACATCAGATCACCTCTGTCTTTCCACCTGCCGCTTCTATCTTGGATACTGCGCCTTCGGTAAACTTATCAGCTTTAACGGTAAGCTTCTTTGTGAGCTCGCCTCTGCCGAGGACCTTTACGCCATCGTTCAATTTTCTGATAATACCTGTTTCCAAGAGTAAATCCGGTGTTACAACCGTGCCGTCCTCAAATATTTCAAAACGCTCTACGTTTACTTCCGTATATACCGTTTCAAAATGATTATTAAAACCGCGCTTCGGCAAACGTCTTACGAGAGGCATCTGACCGCCTTCAAATCCGATTCTGACTCCGCCACCGCTTCTCGACCACTGTCCGTTTTCACCTCTACCGCCGGTTTTGCCCTGACCGGTAGCTGTACCGCGGCCTCTGCGCTTTGTCGGTTTTGATAATGCACCCTTTACAGGTCTTAATTCGTGCTGTTTCACGTTTCACACCTCCATTATTCGTTATCCGCAGGCTCAACCTTTACCAAGTGTGACACAGCCTTGATTTTACCCATTATATCCGGTGTATCTTCGAACACACGGCTGTCACGGATCTTCTTGAGACCGAGAGCCTTGATATTAGCCTTCTGCTTATCTGTTTCTTTGTTTATGCTTCTGATCTGAGTAACTCTGATTTTTGCCATTTTACGTTCCTCCCGTCACTCGAGAATTTCTTCAAGAGTTTTTCCTCTCAATTTTGCGATTGTCTCGCCGTCCTTGAGCTTTGAAAGAGCGTCCAATGTTGCGTTAAGAACGTTGCCCACATTGTTTGAACCGAGATTTTTAGCTCTTACATCCTTGATTCCCGCAAGTTCGAGAACTGCACGGATAACGCCGCCTGCGATAACGCCGGTACCTTCTTTAGCCGGCATAATAAGTACTCTGCCGCTTCCGAACTCGCCTATGATTCTGTGAGGAACAGTTGTACCTTTGCGTGGTACGAACATAAGGTTTTTCTTTGCTGCTTCGGTAGCCTTTCTGTGTGCTTCCGGAATCTCAATAGCCTTGCCGCTGCCTACGCCTACATGACCGTTGTTGTCACCTACAACAACGATAGCGCTCCAACGGTTATTCTTACCGCCCTTAACAACCTTTGTAACCGAGTTGTATTTAATAAGTCTTTCTTCCAGCTCCATTTTGCTGTAATCAATACGCTGCATTGTTCTCCTCCTCCTCAGAAATCAAGACCGGCTTCTCTTGCGCCGTCTGCCACTGCCTTTACTCTGCCGTGATAGATGTAACCGCCGCGATCGAACACAACCTTTTCAATGCCCTTGGCTTTAGCGCGTTCTGCCGCAATCTGTCCGATAATCTTCGCAGCCTCAGTCTTTGTCTTGCCTGATATGGCCTCTTTGATTTCCTTTTCGGTTGATGAAGCTGACACAAGCGTCACACCCTGTGTATCATCTATTACCTGAACAAAAATGTGCTTTGTGCTGCGGAAAACATCGAAGCGAGGCTTTTCGCTTGTACCGTTCAGGTTGTTTCTTATTCTTCTGTGACGCTCCAAGCGTCTTACGTTACTGCTTTCTTTACTAACCATTTGCTGTTCTCCTTCAATTATTTAGATGACTTCTTGCCTTCTTTAACAGCAATGCGCTCACCCTGATATCTGATTCCCTTAGCAAGGGCAGCACTGTCGGCATAAGGATTCGGTGTTCTGAAAGATCTGATTTTAGCTGCAACTTCGCCTACTCTTACTTTATCGATACCGTTAATTATAACAGTGTTCTGATTCGGAACATCTATTTTAATGCCTGCCGGTTCTTCAAATATGATCGGATGAGAGTAACCTACGTTAAGCTGAAGCGCGTTGCCCTTCTTTTCTGCTCTGTAACCTACGCCTACAACCTCAAGAGTCTTGCTGAAGCCTTCTGTTACACCGTGGATCATGTTGGAAATGAGGACTCTCGTAAGACCGTGGAGCGATCTTTCTCTCTTCTCATCTCCCGAACGTGAAACCTTAATTGTATTGCCTTCGATTTCAACGCTAATCTCAGGATTTATTTTATACTGCAATTCACCTTTGGGTCCTTTTACTGTGATGACCTTATCAGCGTCAATATTCACATTTACGGACGCAGGAACAGCGATTGCTTTTCTACCAATTCTTGACATATCAATATCCGCCTTTCATCCAGTATATTACCAAACAAAGCAAAGAACTTCGCCGCCAAGACCGGCCTTGCGAGCTTCTTTATCTGTCATAATACCGCCTGAAGTTGAAACTATTGCAATGCCCAAACCGTCAAGAACTCTCGGTAACTCGTCTTTGCCCGCATAAACGCGCAGACCGGGCTTGCTGATTCTCTTTAATCCGCTGATAACGGATTTTCTTTCCGCAGTATACTTCAAAACAACTTTGATTGAATCAAATTTGCCGTCTTTAACTATTTTATATGATTTGATATAGCCTTCTCTCAAGAGAATGTCCGCCAAAGCGACCTTCATGTTTGAAACAGGTATCATAACCGTTTCCTGCTTGACCGTGAGAGCATTCCTGATGCGAGTAAGCATATCTGCAATAGGATCTGTAATAGCCATTTTATTCCTCCTTCACTCGTTTACCAGCTAGCCTTGCGAACGCCCGGAATCTGTCCCTTATATGCAAGTTCTCTGAAGCATATTCTGCATATTCCGTATTTTCTCAGGTAAGCATGAGGTCTTCCGCAAATCTTGCAACGATTGTATTCTCTTGTTGAGAACTTAGCCGGACGCTGTTGTTTTACCTTTAAAGATGTCTTAGCCATCGTTTTTCCTCCTTACTGCTTCTGGAAAGGCATTCCGAATTCTTCAAGCAGAACTCTGGCCTCTTCGTCGGTTTTAGCGGTTGTTACGATTATTATGTCGAATCCGCGAACCTTGTCTATTTTGTCGTACTCAATTTCAGGGAAAATGAGCTGTTCCTTAATACCCATAGCATAGTTGCCTCTGCCGTCAAAGGAATTTCTTGAAACACCTTTAAAGTCACGTGTACGCGGCAAAGCGATATTAACGAGTCTGTCAAAGAAGCTGTACATCATGTCGCCTCTGAGCGTAACCATGCAACCAATCTTCTGACCTTCACGAACCTTAAAGTTTGCTATTGATTTCTTTGCTCTCGTAACAACAGGCTGCTGACCGGTAATAATGCGCATATCGTTTATAGCGCCTTCAAGCGCCTTAGGATTTTCCTTTGCCTCGCCGACTCTCATGTTGATAACGATTTTGTCGAGCTTTGGTATCTGCATAACGTTCTTGTAATTGAAACGCTTCTGCAATGCAGGAACTACTTCCTTATTGTATTTTTCAATAAGTCTATCCATGTTTATTATTCCTTTCTCTCAAGCCTTATTCAATTACAGCGCCGCACTTTTTGCATACTCTGACTTTGCTGCCGTCCTCAAGAACCTTGTGACCTACGCGAACGCCTGTTTTGCAATTAGCGCAGTAGAGCATTACCTTCGATGCATATATCGGGGCTTCCTGATCTATTATTCCGCCCTGCTGCTGAGCACTTCTCGGCTTAAGGTGCTTTTTAACCATGTTAACACCCTTAACCACTACCTTGCCTTCCTTCGGGAAAGCTGTTACTACGTTAGCGATAGTTCCTTTGTCTTCGCCGGAAATAACGATAACTTTATCATTCTTTTTAACATGCATTTTCATAATATCTGCAACCTCCAATTAAAGCACTTCGGGAGCGAGAGATATGATTCTCATGAAATCTTTTTCTCTGAGTTCTCTTGCAACTGGTCCGAATATACGTGTTCCACGAGGCTGCTTATCCTTATCAATGATAACTGCCGCGTTTTCGTCGAAACGGATCTGAGAACCATCGGCTCTCTTAAGGCCCTTTGTCGAACGAACAACTACAGCCTTAACAACATCGCCTTTTTTTACAACGCCGCCTGGTGTTGCGCTTTTAACGCTGGCAACAATAACATCACCGATATTTGCATATGTTCTGCCGGAGCCGCCCAATACTCTTATGCACATTATTTCTTTTGCGCCTGTATTGTCAGCCACAGTCAATATAGTTTGCTGCTGAATCACAGTTATTCCTCCTTAAATAATCAATCGGCCTTTTGAAGAACTTCAACAACGCGCCAACGTTTATTTTTGCTGAGCGGTCTTGTTTCCATAACCAATACTCTGTCGCCTATGCCGCACTGATTTTCTTCGTCATGAGCCATGAGCTTCTTTGTTCTGTTTACAACCTTGCCGTAAAGTTTATCCAACTTTCTTTCTCTGATTGCAACAACGATAGTCTTATCCATCTTGTTGCTGACGACAATACCTATTCTCTGTTTTCTAAGATTTCTTTCCAAGTGTACTGCCTCCTTTCTCAGCCGTTAACGTCAGCAGCTCTTTCGCGAAGAACTGTTTTAACTCGAGCGATATCCTTCTTGATAAGGTTTATCTTCATCGGGTTCTCTAATTGACCCGTCTCATTCTGGAAACGAAGAACAAAAAGCTCACTCTTAAATTCCTCAAGCTTTTTCATAAGCTCTTCATTTGACATTTCTCTAATTTCAGTAGCTTTCATTATTCTTCACCACCCATTTCATCTTTCTTAACTATCTTGCACTTAACAGGAAGCTTGTGTGAAGCAAGTCTGAGTGCTTCGCGGCTTACATCCTCAGGCAATCCTGCTATTTCAAACATAACAGTACCCGGCTTAACAACCGCAACCCAATATGCCGGAGCACCTTTACCTGAACCCATACGAGTTTCAGCCGGTTTTTCCGTTACAGGCTTGTGCGGGAATATTTTAAGCCAAACTTTACCGTCTCTCTTAGCATAACGTGTCATAGCAACACGAGCTGCCTCGATCTGATTGCTTGTTATCCATGAAGGCTCCAATGACATAAGTCCGTACTCACCGTAAGCAACAAAGTTGTTCTTATGAGCGGTACCTTTCATGCGGCCTCTGTGAACTCTTCTTCTTTTAACTCTTTTAGGCATTAACATGATATATCTCGCGCCTCCCGATTACTTGTTATCCTTCGGTCTGGGAAGAACTTCGCCCTTGTAAACCCAAACCTTGACACCGATAATACCGTACGTGGTATGTGCCTCGCTGAAGCCGTACTCGATATCGGCTCTCAATGTCTGCAACGGAGTTGTACCGTCGCTGTAAGCTTCGCTTCTTGCGATTTCGTTGCCGTTAAGACGACCGGATACCTTTGTTTTGATACCCTTAGCGCCTGCCTTTTCAGCGCGCTGCATAGCAAACTTCATAGCGCGTCTGAATGAAACTCTGCGCTCGAGCTGTGCTGCGATACCGTCTGCAATAAGCTGTGCATCTCTGTCCGGATTTTTGATTTCGATAATGTTGAGAGAAGCCTCTTTGCCTGTGAAATCGGCAATATCCTTTTTGATTGCATCAACTCTCGCGCCGTTCTTACCGATAACAATGCCCGGCTTTGCTGTATAAATATTTACCTTAACTCTGTTAGCTGCTCTTTCGATTTCGATTTTCGAAACGCTCGAATCCTTAAGGCTTTCCTTGAGCATTTTTCTCAAGTTATAATCTTCTACCAATAAATCAGCGTAATTCTTTTTAGAAGCATACCATTTTGTATCCCATTCTCTGATGACGCCGACTCTTAATCCGTTTGGATTAACTTTCTGACCCACTTGATAATCCTCCTCACATTACTTTCTCTCGTTGAGAACTACCGTTATGTGGCTTGTTCTCTTCTGGATGCCTGCTGCACTGCCCTTGGCACGCGGCATAAATCTCTTCATTATCAAACCGTCGTTTGCGTAAACTTCCTGAACATACAGCTTGTCGGTTGACATGGACAGGTTATGCTCTGCGTTAGCGATAGCCGATTTCAAAACCTTCATTACGATAGGTGATGCGGACTTCGGAGTATTTGCAAGAATTGCAATAGCCGTATCAACGTCCTTACCTCTTATCAAATCTATAACTATTCTGACTTTCTGTGCAGGGATTCTTATATTTCTTGCGGAAGCGTGCGGTCTGTTATCGCGAGCCTCTGCTCTTTTTGCTGCCTTATCTCTTTCTCTTGTTGCCATAATAATGTCCTCCTTCCGTTAATCATCTTGGTTTAGAGGATTTATCTGCTGTTTTATCAGCATGGCCCTTGAATGTTCTTGTAGGAACGAATTCACCCAATTTATGACCGATCATTTCCTCTGTAATATAAATCGGAACATGTTTTCTGCCATCATGAACAGCAATTGTATGTCCTGTCATCTCCGGGAAAATCATTGAAGCTCTCGACCATGTCTTTATAACAGACTTGTTGCCGGATTCATTCATTGCTTCGATCTTCTTCATTAATGACTCTGCAACGTAAGGTCCTTTTTTAACTGAACGACTCATTTCTTAAAAGCCTCCTTCCACATTACTTAGACTTTCTTCTGCTGATGATGTACTTATCAGACTGTTTCTTTTTACGTGTCTTATAGCCCAAAGCCGGCTTACCCCAAGGAGTAACAGGACCCGGTCTGCCGACAGGCGCCTTACCTTCACCACCACCGTGAGGGTGATCGCATGGGTTCATAACCGAACCACGAACCGTAGGCTTAATGCCCATATGGCGGATTCTGCCTGCCTTACCGTAAGATACGTTCTCGTAATCGAGGTTGCCAACCGTACCTACCGTTGCTCTGCACTCAACTCTTACCATGCGAACCTCGCCGGAAGGAAGTCTTATCTGAGCAAATCCGTTTTCCTTAGCCATGAGCTGTGCGAAGCCGCCTGCCGAACGAACGAGCTGTGCGCCCTTGTTGGGATAAAGCTCTACACAGTGGATAACCGTACCAACCGGAATATCTTTGATCTGGAGCGCATTACCCGGCTTGATCTCAGCTGTTTCGCCTGACATAAGAACGTCGCCCGGTTTAATGCCGTAAGGAGCGATTATATATCTCTTTTCGCCGTCTGCGTAGCTGAGAAGCGCGATGTTTGCCGTTCTGTTAGGATCGTATTCAACACCTACGACCTTAGCAGGTATGCCATCCTTGTTTCTCTTGAAGTCTATTATTCTGTATTTCTGTCTGTTGCCGCCGCCCTGGTGTCTTACAGTGATTCTTCCGTAGCTGTTTCTGCCGGAATGCTTCTTTAAAGGAGCGAGCAGGCTTTTTTCAGGCGAATATTTTGTAATTTCCTCGCTGACCAATGTCGTCATGTTTCTTCTTGCAGGACTTGTCGGTCTGAATGTTTTTAATGCCATGTTAATATCCTCCTATTCCCGCTTACGCCATGCCTTCAAAGAACTCGATCGTCTTGCTTGCCGGAGTAAGCTTAACTATCGCTTTCTTGTAACGAGCTGTTTTGCCCGTGGGAACGCGGCTGTTCTTGTTCTTGAGCTTGCCGTCGTAACGCATAGTGTAAACCTTTTCAACCTCAACGCCGAAAATCTTTTCAACAGCTTCCTTTATCTGGAACTTGTTTGCGTTGATGTCCACTTTGAACGTATACTTTTTATGATCAAACTGAGCGTAGCTCTTTTCTGTCAATACAGGTGCTATTATAATATCGTAAACTGTTTTCATTATCTATACACCTCTTCAATCATTTCAACTGCAGCCTTGCTTGCAATCAGGTTGTCATAGTTCAGCAGGTCTACAACATTCAGGGTCTCAACGAAAGAGATTATAACTCCCGGAATATTTCTTGCTGACTTAACAAACTTCTCATCGTTTTCCTTAATAAGAATCATTGTCTTTTTGCCTGCAACATCGAGTTTGCCAAGCATCGAAGCAACTGTCTTTGTCTTTATTTCATCAACTGCGATAACATCAACAACCTTTATGCTGTCTTCTGCAACCTTTGAAGCAAGAGCGCCCTTAAGAGCAAGTCTCTTAACCTTTTTCGGTACAGAGAAGCTGTAATCTCTCGGCTTCGGAGCGAAAACGACGCCGCCCTTTCTGTACTGAGGAGCACGGATAGAACCCTGTCTTGCGTTACCTGTACCCTTCTGTCTGTAAGGCTTTTTGCCGCCGCCGCTTACCTCTGTACGAGTAAGAGCAGACTGTGTACCCTGTCTCTTGTTGGCGAGCTGCATTTTAACTACCTGATGTATTACAGTTTCATTGATTTTGTCACTGCCGAAGATCTCATCGGCGAGATTTACCTGACCGATAACTTCTCCGTTCATATTGTATAAATTTACTGTCGGCATATCTGTTCTCCTTATGACTTAACGGCTTTCTTGATCTCAAGCAGGCAACCCTTAGGTCCCGGTACAGAGCCCTTTACCAAAAGAAGATTTCTTTCAGCGTCAACTCTGACTATCTCAAGGTTCTGAATCGTAACCGTTTCGCGGCCTGTCTGTCCGGGCATTTTCTTGTTTTTCGGAATACGTCCCGGAGTTGTACCTGAACCCATTGAACCAACGCCTCTGTGGTAACCGGAACCGTGTGCTTCCGGGCCTCTCTGTTTGCCGTATCTCTTAATAACGCCCTGGTAACCCTTACCCTTTGAAACGCCTGTAACGTCAACGAGGTCGCCGTTTGCGAATACTTCAACCGTCACTTTAGCGCCGAGCGTATAATCCGAAGTGTTGTTCACTTTGAATTCTTTTATCACTCTTGCGTTATCCGCGCCAGCCTTTGCGAAATGGCCCTTACGCGGCTTATTTACGTTTTTCTCTCTGATTTCGCCGAAGCCCAGCTGTACTGCGTCATAGCCTTCCTTGTCGGCTGTCTTGATCTGCACAACTGCGCACGGACCTGCTTCGATTACGGTAATAGGAAGCATTTCTCCGTTTTCGGCAAAAATCTGCGTCATGCCGATCTTTTTACCTAAAATACTCTTTTCCATCTTTCATCCTCCCACGAATCACAGTATAATCTCAATATCAACGCCTGCGGGGAGATCAAGTCTCATAAGAGAATCAACTGTTTTGGGTGTCGGTAAGAGAATATCTATCAATCTCTGATGAGTTCTCATTTCAAACTGTTCTCTCGAATCCTTGTACTTGTGCGGCGCTCTCAAGATAGTAACAACTTCCTTATTAGTAGGAAGAGGAACCGGTCCGGAAACCTTTGCCCCGGTCTTTTTAGCCGTATCAACAATCTTTCTTGCTGACTGATCGATCAAAACGTGATCATAGGCTTTCAACTTAATTCTAATTTTTTGGCTTGCCATATTTCCTCCTTCTATTGTCGCTGTTTTCCCTACTGACTTTCTGCACTCTTTACAACGCGCCCGAGCGTTTCCTTTCGGGGCATTAAAAATAAATGTCATCAAATCGCGCTTGTTTTTCAAGCTCGTCAGTAAAAATTATCCGGCGTTCGGGCATTTTTCTTCTCCGAAACGCATATGCGGCAACCTTTTACGTCATCCTTATAACTTGACAAGACATAACTATGATATTGTACAACAAAACGGCATTTTTGTCAATCCCGTCTCCCTGTACAACAGTTATATTTCATACAAATTTACAAAAAATATACAATTTACAATGCGCACCGATAGGGGATTTGACTCCCCTATCGGCCGCGTTTACTTTATTTCAGTGCAGATTACTCAATAATGCTTACAACAACGCCTGAACCGACTGTTCTGCCGCCTTCACGGATAGCGAAGCGGAGACCTTCTTCAATAGCGATGT
>CAMEIT010000040.1 GCA_945918795.1 uncultured Clostridia bacterium
TTCTTCTCCGTCCAGCTGAAATCCTCATTGAAATCAAGACCGTATGTTGTTGCTACAAATGCAAGTATATTTGAAGCCTTTCCCTGATATGCCGTAAGCGGAACAGAGCCTTCCTTATAGTTCTTGAACTTTGTGAGAAGCTCAACAAAGCCGTCCCATGTTGTAGGCAGGTCTTCTTCTTTAACGTTTATCTGCTCGAGAAGCACTGTTGCATAACCCAGGTAATTCTGAATAGGCATACATTCTCTTCTCGGCAAAGCGTAAAGCGCACCGTCCGACTCAAGTGCCTTCTTGGCTGTTTCCCAATACTCTGTTGCGTCGTCCCACAAGCCGAGCTTGCTCTCGCCGCCCCATACCCATTTAACGTAATTCTCAAGAATTCCGCCTTCTCCGAGGTACGGATTGAAATCAACAAGATAATCGGAGCCCAATTCCTTGAAGCACGCATCTGCGCCGATAGCAGAGCCTCTCAATGACGGCATATAGTCAGGTGCGCTGTCTATTGCAATAAACAGGTTGGATATTGCCGCATTGTAATTCTTTCTTCCCGATTCGGAAGATATTTCGGCAGAAATACCCGGTATTGCCGCTCCGACCTTGATCTGATAATTATTAAGCATCCATTCGAATGTAACGTCGTTCCATCTTGTCATGTAATCGCCCTGATTATAGAGATTAAACTCAATAATCTCGCCATCGTACTGCGGTCGTTTTGTGTTGACGTTTGAGTCCTCAATAGGTGTAGGTGTAGGACTTGCGTCTGTACTCGGCTCGGGTGTTGCTTTATTGCAGCCTGCAAAGAAAACGGCTGTCATTGCGATTATCAATAAAATTGATAATATCTTCTTCATATGATCCTCCTTTTAATACATCATCTGATATATCACAGTTATTGTACTATATCACCTCAAAAAAGTCAATACCTATTTTTTGAGATATTTTCACAATCATTATCAATCTTTTACAAAAGCAATATCATGCTTCATAAAAGCTCCATGCAACTGTTTTTTGTAAAAAACACCGCAATTTTCAGTAAGAATGCGAACAACAATACGTTTTTTATCACATTCAATGTTAAATTTTATTTTCAAAGTATGTTTGTCGGTTGCTTTAGTTTTCAATAATGGCGTGTTAATTCACAAATTCACATTCGGCAAATATTTTTTGATAAAAAAAAATTCCGCCGTATATTGCTCAAAATCAAGCAAAATACAGCGGCATAAAGCACGTGAAGTATAGCTATTCACTTATTATTATCTGTTTCATCATCCTCCGGCATTGCATTCAGCGGAATATGTTTGTTTTTGTTTTCTTCCTTCATACTTTCTATTGCGGCGTCCGTTTTTTTCTTTATCAGCATACCTCTGTAATAGCAAAGTGTAAGTCCTGCAAAATAAAGCAACGATATAACTATTCTTATCCACAATGTATCCTTAAAAAGTATTATAAAATTGAGATAGCCCGCATTCCAATATCTGAACATAAGCTTGAAAATATCCCCGAAATCGGGCGTTCCGCCGACAACAACATCAAGCACGATAAATATAATGTTGGGAATGTTGATTATCGCGGCTGAAATTATTGCCTTGTACGGGGCGAACTTATTGTTCTTTGCATCGTACAGAGCATATTTTTCAAGCGAGAATCCCATAAAAATCCAATAAAAGCTCAACAGCACGAATGAGACGGCAACCTGATACCACATATTATCCTGGAAAATAAGTATCAGTGCTATCATCATAAACGTCATTACCGCAACGGCAATGATGTGTGTGCCCAATGTTTTCAATATATATTTACCGGTAGACATATTTCACAATATCCTTTATTATTTATTTTTATTCAGGCGTCTATATAAACCCTTTCAACTCTCTGTGCAATGGAAGTGAGCACCTCATATGAAATAGTCATGCACAAATCGGCTATACTGTCTGCATCGACGCAAATATCCGAGCACTTACCAATAAGAATCGCTTTTGTGCCTTCTTTTGCGTCCGGAATATCCGTTATATCCACCATCATCTGATCCATGCAAACTCTGCCTATTACATCTGCCGTTTTTCCGTTAATTATTACTTTGCCTTTGTTGCTTAAAAGTCTGTTGTACCCGTCGGCATAGCCAACAGGGAGAGTTGCTATTCTCATTGTTTTTTCGGCTCTGAACGTTGCACCGTAGCTTACAGCCTCGCCCGGGGCAATGGTATTTACCGCCGATATATTTGTAACAAATTCCGCAATCGGTTCAATATTGATGTTGCTTACTCTTTTCATGTACTCGGACGGATAGTACCCGTAAAGACCTATTCCAAGTCGCACCATGTTGTATTTCGGGCACAAATGCCTCATTATTCCCGCCGTATTGCAGGCGTGTATGTAATCGAACTTTATCCCGCACTCCTCGGCAATGGAAAGCATTTCATCAAAACGTCTGATCTGCTCTGCCGTACCCAAAGTGTCCTCCTCATCGGCAGTTGCAAAATGAGTAAAAATGCCGTCCGTAACGACGTTTCCGCACGATTTTACAACCGTGAGCAGTTCTCTGAATTCATTTGTATCGCAAATGCCTATTCTGTTCATTCCCGAATTAACTTTAATATGCGCATACGCCTTTTTTGAGTATCTTTGCGCGATAGATTCAAGCTGAAAAACGGTATGTGCACTGAAAACAGTCTGGTGCAGATCATATTTTACGCACAGCTCAAGCTCGTCTCCGTTTGACGCCCCGAGAACAAGAATAGGTGCTTTTATTCCGTTTTCGCGCAAGAAAACGCCTTCCTCGGGAGTTGCCACACCGAGCCAATCGGCACCGTATTCAAGCGAATACCTTGCTATTTCCAGAACTCCGTGACCGTAAGCATTGGCCTTAACTATTGCCATAAGGTGCGTCGAATCAGGCAGACCCTTTTTAAGCTCGTTTATATTATTTTTCAGCTTTGAGCAGTTTATTATCAATCTTGTAGAGCGCATATATTTTTTACGGCAATCCCTTCTGAAAATATCTTTCGAGCGGCACAACAATAAAAGCAAGCCGCCCCGTCACATACACAATATGCGCAGAGATTGCCTTTTTGTGACAATCTCCGCTCAAAAAACAAAATTATATTACTTGTTGAGTGCTTCAACAATTTCTTTTGTATCGGTAGCAATCATAAGCTCTTCGTTTGTCGGAATTACTATGACCTTAACCTTTGAATCGTCAGCGGAAATAAATCCGTCCTTTACGTCCTTGAAGCTTGCAAGTGCATTGTTCTTTTCCTTATCAAGCTTTATTCCGAGATAATCAAGTCCGTCAAGAGCCCATTCTCTCATGTAAGAGATGTTTTCGCCTACGCCGGCAGTAAATACTATTGCATCAACGCCGTTCATGGCAGCAGTATATGCACCTATGTAACGCTTTATGCTGTAAGAAAGCATTTTAACTGCAAGGAGCGCTCTCTGATTGCCCTCGTTTATTGCTGCTGTGAGATCTCTGAAGTCACTGCTTACACCGGAAACACCGAGCATACCCGATTTTTTGTTGAGATAATTGTCAACTTCTTTTGTAGTGAAGCCCTTTTTCTCCATAAGCAGACCTACTATTGCAGGGTCGATAGAGCCTGTACGCGTACCCATAGGCAGACCGTCCAAAGGAGTAAGTCCCATAGTGGTATCAACGCATTTTCCGTTGAGAACTGCGGCTATACTTGAGCCATTTCCTATATGGCACGTAATGATTTTAAGCTCTTCGGCAGGCTTATTCATATATTTTGCAACCTGCTTTGAAACGAATCTGTGTGAAGTTCCGTGGAAGCCGTACTTTCTTATGCCGTACTGCTCATAATCCTCATACGGAACGGCATACATATATGCGTAGTCCGGAATTGTCGCATGGAAAGCCGTATCGAATACAGCAACATTGGGTGTATTCGGCATAAGCTCTCTGCAAGCCTCAATACCCATGAGGTTGGCGGGATTATGAAGCGGTCCGAGCGGAATACATTCTCTTATCGCGTCAATTACCTTGTCGTCAACGAGAACCGAGCCGGAGAATTTGCTTCCGCCGTGGAGAACTCTGTGGCCGATTGCGTTAATTTCAGACAAATCGTCAACAACCGCATACTCACCGTTTGTCAGAACGTCAATTACCGCTTTGATTGCGTCAAGATGCGTTGTCATGGGAATATTTGCTTCATATGCGTCCTTGCCCGGAACGTTGTGCTTGAGTCTGCCGTCAATTCCGATTCTTTCGCAAAGTCCCTTTGCAAGTATCTCCTCGGTATCGGTATTGAAAAGCTGATACTTGAGAGATGAGCTTCCGGAATTTATTATAAGAATTTTCATCGTTTATTTCCTTTCAAAATCACTTTTTAACCATCTGCGCCTGAATAGCCGTTATTGCAACAACATTTGCAACGTCCTCGGCACTGCAGCCTCTTGAGAGGTCGTTTACAGGAAGAGCAACGCCCTGGCTTATAGGTCCTATTGCCTCAGCCTTTGCAAGACGCTGAACTAGCTTATACGCAATATTGCCTGCGTTAAGATCGGGGAAAACAAGAACGTTTGCCTGTCCCGCAACGTTGCTTCCCGGGCACTTTTTAGCCGCAACAGACTTAACGAGAGATGCGTCAGCCTGAAGCTCACCGTCAATATCAAGCTCGGGAGCCTTCTGCTTTGCTATTTCAGCGGCTTCTCTTACCTTGTCAACGTTCGGTCCCTTGCCGCTGCCGAGAGTTGAGTATGAGAGCATTGCAATCTTCGGTTCCATTTCAGCGAGAACTCTTGCGCTGTCAGCAGCAGCGATTGCAATTTCGGCAAGCTCTTCTGACGTAGGATCAGGGTTCAGAGCGCAGTCGGCAAAAATAAATGTGCCGTTGCATCCGAATTCGCAGTCGGGAACCTCCATTACCATACAGCTTGATGCTACTTTAATTCCCGGGCGTGTCTTGATTACCTGCAAAACAGGTCTCCAAACATCCTGCGTGCTTGTGGAAGCGCCGCAAACCATACCGTCGCAGTCACCGCTCTTTACCATCATCGTACCGAAATATGTGTATTTGTTGAGCAGCTTGTCCGCTTCTTCCGGTGTCATGCCTTTATTCTTTCTTATTTCGTAGAGCATATTTACATAATCAGCTCTTCTCGGGCAGTTGTCCGGATCAACGATTTTAACTCCCGAAATATCGATACCGAACTTTTCGATGTCTTCTTTCTTGCCGAGCAAAATTGTGTTGGCAAAGCCTTCCTTCTGAGCAATAACAGCCGCCTTTACGACTCTTTCATCAAAGCCTTCCGGAAGAACAATAGTCTTTTTGTCCTGCATGGCTCTTGATCTGATAGAATCAATTACTCCCATTTTTCAATCCTTTTATTCTGAAAGCAGAATAAATTTTCCTTTCATAAAATTTATATAAATTTTTTATAAGCAAAATCATCGTGTACGTCTGAAAAACGTACCTCAATCCTGTCTTTTGAGCGGTAAAACAATAAACATTCCACCATTTAATATTTTACACCCAAAACGTATTTTTATCAAGTGGAAATATTGCAATCACTCAAGTCTTATGAAGCATATTGCGCTATTGCTTAAATCCTGCTGCCCAGGCGCGACAAAGCGGCTCTTATCATTTCTCTGCTTGTGGGCGCGGAAACACCGTTGAGAGCCTGTTTTGCTTCGTTTGTCTGGTATCCGAGCGCAACCAACGCCTGAAGCGCCTCCGTATATGCCGGATTCTCGTAATTGTCAAAAGCGTCATTACCGCTCATGTCGTCAAGAGCAGACTTGTCCACCTTGTCTTTAAGCTCGAGAACTACCTTTTGCGCCATTTTTGCTCCGACGCCGTTGGCTCTTGCAATCGCTCTGTAATCGTTCTCCGCAACGGCTCTTACAATGTCCCTCGGGGAAAGCACGGACAATATCGCCAAAGCCGCCTTAGGGCCTATTCCCGAAATATTGAGGAGCTTCATGTATATTTTTTTCTGTTCCTTTTCCGTAAAGCCGACAAGCTCATGCGCGTCCTCTCTTATCACTTCATGAACATAAAGCTTAAGCATCTCGCCTTTTTCGGGCAGCATTGCGAGCACTGAATTCGGAGCGCATATTTCATAACCTATACCGCCGTTTTCAATTATGATTTTATCGTCTTCCGTTCCCTGATATATTCCTTTTATATACGTGTACATATGTACTCCTTTTTATATTCTCAACAAGCGTTCAGAATAATTTATGTATAATTTTTTGTTCTGTAAATCATTCCGGCATTATTAATATGCGTTATCGCGATCGCAAGCGCATCGGCTGCATCATCGGGCTTCGGGATCTCGCTCAGATTCAATATCGTCTTTACCATAAGCTGTATCTGTTTTTTCTCCGCGCGCCCGTAGCCTACCACAGCCTGCTTTGCCTGAAGAGGTGTATACTCATAAAGAGGTATTCCGCAGTTTTTTACCGCAAGCAATATGACGCCTCTCGCCTGCCCTATCGATATTGCGGTTTTTACGTTTTTGTTGAAGAAAAGCTCTTCAACGCTTACCGCATCCGGCTTATATTTTTCCAAAAGAACGTTAAGCTCTTTCCAAAGCAAAAGCAGTCTGTCCGGTTCGCTCATATCGGCAGGAGTATCTATTACTCCGTAATCTATTGTGCGAAACCTGTTACCGTCGCTCTCTATAACTCCGTAGCCCATGAGCGCAAGCCCCGGGTCTATTCCCATTACTCTCATTTTCATCACACCTCAGTCTCCGTGCGGTAAATCCGTGGGAACTCCCCTTGCCGCTATCATCTCGCACAGAACATTGCTGTGCCCTGCTCCGATAACAAGTATTATATCGTCCTTGCCTGCCGTTTGTTCAATATAATCCGCCACATCGGGATAATTCGGCATATATTGTGCTCTCATGCCCTTTGCCTGCATTGCTCTTGCAAAATCAAGCGAATGAATTTTGCCCTCGTCCTTTTCTCTTGCGGCATAAATATCGAGCATTATTATTTCATCGCACCCCTCAAACGCATCGACTGTCTCATCGAAAAAGTCTATCGAGCGGCTGTACGTGTGAGGCTGGAAAATACATATCAGCCTGTTGTGCTTAATGCTCTTCGCCGCCGATATTACCGCTCTGTATTCGTCGGGAGTATGCGCGTAATCATCATATACCGATGCTCCGTTTACAGAGCCGTAATAATCAAACCGTCTGCCTGCGCCCTTATATTTTTTCATTGCCTCGGCAGCAGTATCAAACGGGATCGCAAAATAATGCGCCACCGCAAACACCGCAAGCGCATTGTATACATTGTGTTCTCCGAAAAGAGGCACGTCGGCATGAACCGCAAAGCTGTCTTTGAAGTATACGTCAAAAGAAAGTGTACCGTTATTGTCTGTCTTAATATTTTTTGCAGTGACATCAGCCGGATTATTTATTCCGTATGTTAATTTCGGTCTATCTGTCGAATTCAGTATTTCCGCTGTATTCATGCAGTCGGCACATCCTATCACCAATCCGTCAAGGGGCACCTCAAGTGCAAATCTGCGGAATGAATCCTTGAGCTGTTCCATGCTTTTGAAATAATCCGTATGTTCAAGCTCAACATTGAGAATAACCGCGACCGTCGGTCTGAAATCGAGAAAGCTGTCCTGATATTCGCACGCTTCCGCAACAATTACATTGCTTGCGCCTATTCTGACATTGCTTCCTATATTTTTTGAAGTGCCGCCTATCAATGCGGACGGGTCAAAGCCGCATTCCATGAGCACTGTCGAAAGAAGCGCGGTTGTTGTTGTCTTGCCCTTTGTGCCTGAAATTCCGATAGCATTTTTGTAGCACTTCATAATAAGTCCCACAAGCTGTGAGCGCTTAAGGCAGCAGATTCCATGTTCCCTTGCATACGCGAGTTCGGGATTTTCGTCATGGACAGCCGCCGTATAAACAACAACATCGGCCTTGCTCGCGATAACGTTATCGGCGCTGTGCCCGATTTTAACGTTGATGCCCTGCTGTATAAGGTGCTCCACCTTAACGGAATTCTGCATATCCGACCCGCTCACGTTAAAGCCTTCTTTTTTCAGCAATAGAGCAAGTCCGCTCATGCTCGAGCCTCCGATGCCTATAAAAAATATATTGTTTCCGCACAAATCAACCCGCGTCATATTATAATTCTCCTATCTGTAAATCACACAATAAGCTTTTTATTTACTTTTCCTTTGAAAACGCAGCATTAAAATTCCGCATAAAATTTTAATGCTGCATTTATTGTTGTTATTATTTAATATCTCTTCTGCAGAATGCGTCTCGCGCCGTGAAAAGCATTGCAAATGCTATTACCGCAACATAAATCGCACAGAACCATATGCTCGGCTTAGTATAGCCGAAGTAGTTCATGGAATTGCCCAACATCTGACTCAATGAGCCTTCGGGGAATACTCCCGACACAAGTCTTGAAAGGCTTATGGTCGGAATGTACTTTGTCCAGCGCGGATCCACAACGTAGCTGAGTACAGACGATACAGATGCCATGATATAATTTACTCCAAGGGATACGCCTATTGCAACAGATGTATTCTTTGTGAGAGCCGAAAGCATAAGTGCCAGCGCAGAATAGAACACAAGCTGAATGAGCTGAACGAGAGCATACAATAATACAAACAGAACAAACGGTATTGAAGCTGCCGCGTTTGCTCCGTAATATACGTACGGCATAAGTGCGCCGAAGCCGAGCGCGAATCCCGCTGCAATAATATCAAGAATTGCCACAAGAATACATCCTGCAAACGCAATCGTAAACAGTGCCATACATTTTGCCGCAAATATCTTTCGTCTTTCTATCGGTGCAACGGCAAGAACTTTAATCGAACCGTTTGACATCTCGACAGATATTATCGAGCCTGCAAGCATTACGAGAAGTATGAGCATGAACGTCATGCCTATCGAGAATACGATCTCGGAAAACATCGTGCTGTCAACAACACTCGTTTTGTCCGATTCTTCATTTATATTATAATATCCGCTTTCAAACTTGTATTCTATTAAAGCTATCTGTTTTTTATATTCCTCAAGCTTGCTCGGCATCAACGGTTCGCCCGTCGCATATCCGAAAAAGTCCGAGCTTACATAATCCTTTCCCGTTTCAACGGATATTTTGTACTCTGTAAGCTCCATAAGACTGTCGATTATTCTCTCGTGCGATAAATATTCGCCCGTTATATTGCCGTCAAGTCTGAGATTGTTGTTTTCGATTTTGATGCGCTTTTCGTTTTCATCGTACATATCGTCGGCAAGTATCTCGGCATTCTTTATTTCTATATATGCCGCAAAATCATTTTCCGCCACGATTTTTGTGTACTTATCGTTAATCTCACGAAGTCCCGCAATATATTCCTCCGAATAATTTCCGGAATACGGATACAAATAATATCCGTTTTCCAGCATATCCTCGAGTCCGTATTTATGTATTATATTCTCGTATTCCGCAATGTCAACCGCATTTTCGAAAACAGCTTCCAACAGCTCTGCCCTGTAATCGTATTGGTTGTACAGGTATATGTCTTTTTCATCGAGAGCCTTATAATAATCGATCTTTTCACTCAGATATTCCACTCTCCAAAGGTTTGAGTATAATTCGCTTCCCTCTGCCGTATCCGTAATATCCGAGCCCGTTTTATTGCCGATTTCGTCTTTCGTAGACTGTAACGCTTTTTCCATCCATAGAATCTCGCTGTCATAATCATATGAAACACCTGACAGCTCCGTCTGAAGAAATACCCCCACGCTTACCAAAGCAATGACAGCTACCATAATAAGTCCTATTATCCATATGCTTTTCTTACGGAGTATCTTCAGCATTTCGTTTTGATACGCTGCAATTAACTTACCCAATTTGAGACCCTCCCGTTATATTGATAAATGCGTCCTCAAGACTGCTTTCAACAGGTTGAACAGTATATACGCCTATGCCTCTTACCGAAAGCTCTTTGATAAGCTCCGGAATGTCATCGCTCTTAATGGCGAATACAATGGATACAGCGCTTCCGTTTGCAAACTGAGAATCCTGCACCTCTTTTATGACGTCTCCGTACTTTTCATTTATGAAGCTTACAGCCGCATCGCGCTCAGACACAACAATCTTGTAATACGTGCTCTCAACGCCTTCCACAACAGCTGCAATATCCTCCATGCCTACGAGCTTTCCGCTCTCGAGTATTGCCACTCTGTCGCACATTTGCTGCATTTCCGACATCATGTGGCTCGAGACAAATACCGCCGCGCCCTCAACGTGAGAAACGCGCTTTACTATTTCTCTGAATTCCTTTATTCCCTTTGGGTCAAGTCCGTTTGTAGGCTCGTCAAACACAAGAAGCTTCGGCTTATGAAGAAGCGCAAGCGCAACACCGAGGCGCTGCTTCATTCCGAGAGAATATCTTTTTACCTTATCGTCTATTCTGTTTTGAAGTCCTACTGTTTTTATGACCTCTTCAATTCTTTCTTTGCTTATTCCTCCGTGTATTCTTGCCGCCATTTCAAGATTGCATCTTCCCGAGAGGTCCTTGTACATTTCCGGATTTTCGACTATGCCGCCGAAATTTGCCATAGCCTTTTCAAAATCCTTTGAAAGGTCGTATCCGTTAATGATAATACTGCCTTTATCCGGGAACAAAAGTCCCGCAATCATTTTAATTGTAGTTGTCTTGCCCGAGCCGTTAGGTCCGAGAAAGCCTACGATTTCACCCTCGTTTATGGTGAGTGATATGTTATCCACAACGCAACGCGCGCTGAAATACTTTGTTATATTGTTCAATTCAAGTACAGTTCCCATATTCGCTCCTTTCAAAAGAGTTCTACGGTATCGACCGTTTTTGCGCTGTCTGCGTATGAAATCAGATCATCGCTTGTGATCATATACCACCTGTCGCCGTCCTTTACAAGCATATAGCGGCATTGCACTGTCAAAGGTCTTTGGTCTATCGACGTGCTTATGACAATGTAAATGCTTACTCTTGCTTCCTTGCCGCCTGCGCTCAGCATAACGGAGGATCTGTCTCTGTCAAGTGTGGCAGTAACATTATCGTAATACTGATCATTATACTGCATTACCGTTACAGCCTGCTTAATATTGAGCAGCTTTTCCTCAACCAAGCTATCGGCACCTGCCGGCGCGTCCTTGTAAATGTACTTTGCAAAAGAGCTCTTTACGTCGGCAAAAAAATCATCAAATTCCTTTGACGATATGTCTTTCCCACGTAAATTTTCCGGCACGACATAGCACTTTGCTTCATCTGCAACGTATTTTTCCACAGCATCCAAAATTTTGCTCTTACTGCTGTTTACGCTTATTACTTCGCCCGTCACCATAGCTGCAACCAACACCGCTATTGCAATAAACAATATCACGCCTCGGTTGTGTCTTTTAGTCCTGTTCATTTTTTCGATCTCTCCTCCTGAATTTTTCTTGACGCTTTATTATATAAGATCAGCCCCACAAGGCTTACCGCTCCCGTTATTACAAAAATAAGCACTGCACCCCAATATTGACCGCTGCTCACAAACGAGCCTCCGACCGTAGACGACACAACCGACGGCACTCTTGCTATTGAAGATATTATAAGGAACTCATGCAGCTTCATTTTTGTGAGTCCAACAAAATATGTAACCAAATCCTTCGGTATACCCGGTATAAAGAAAAGGAGGAATATTGTTCTCTGCAATTTCTTTTCCGTATTGATAAGACGCATATTGTCTATTTTCTCGCGCGGCATGAATATTTCCACAAACTTGATTCCGAGCTTTTTTGTGAGCATAAATATTCCTGCCGAAGCAATCAATGTGCCCATATAGCATATAATGGTACCCTCAATAGCTCCGAAAGCGAATCCGAGACCAATCTCCACAGCTTCCCCGGGAATTATGGGAATAACTATCTGAAGTATCTGTATGCCTATACCTACAAATCTGCCGCTCCAGCCGAACGACTGAACAAAATCCCTGAACTGCTCAGGCGTTTTCCCGAATTCTCTGAATTTAACAAATACAAAATATGTAATAAAGCCCGCAAGCAACACCACAACGATAACAGATATTATCGCCAATATTTTCTTTCTTTTCTGATTATTTTTATCCATTTCGAATTGATTCTCCGTTATTGACAAACAATATTCGAGCCGCACACAAAACCGCTCGCCCACGCCCAGCTCAGATTATATCCGCCGCAATCTCCTACCACATCGAGTATTTCGCCGCAAAAGCCTATTCTCTCATCAAGCCTTGACCTGAGCGTTTTCCCGTCAACGTCCGAAAGCTCAATGCCTCCTGCCGTTGCCTGCGCGTTTTCCCAGCCCTTTGTTCCGGTAATCCGGGCTTTGAGTCCTTTAAGCACGTTACAAAGTGATGCTGTCTCTTTTTCCGAAAGCTTATCTGCTCTTTTTGCAATATCAATGCCGCTTTCATCAACTATGAGCTGTATGAGCTTTTTGTTCACAAAGCCGACAAGCATATCTCCCGTACTGCAATCCTGTACCGTACATCTGTGTGCAATATATTTTTTCAGTGCATCCGTCTCAAATTGCGGCACAAAATCTATCACTGCAAAAACACTTTTTCCCGCATCCAAAGCATAAGACGCCTTACAGCTCAGCTTGAATATTGCCGAGCCCGAAAGTCCGTAATCGAAAAACATTACGTCCCCCGTCTCTTTTTGTATTATTTTCCCGTCAACCTCAAGACCTACCGAAGCATTGATCCTGAGTCCGTTTATCCTCTTGTAAAATCCGCCCTTTGTTTTTACCTGAACTATCACCGGCATAATGTGCGTCAGCTTATGACCTGTCTTTTGGGCAAGTGCATATCCGTTGCCGTCGGAGCCGGAATCGGGGCAAGCCATACCGCCTGTTGCGATTATCACTCTGTCAGCCCACATATCGCCCGAATCGGTAATTAATTTGAGCTTTTTATTTGTCAGGTCTATGTCTTTTATTTTTGTGCCGTACAAAACGTCAATGCCGTTCTTTTTAAGGAAGCGCTCGAAAAGCTCCGCAACAGACGACGCCTGTCCCGAAAGAGGAAAATATTTCCCGTCCTCTTCCAAATTCGGGGTAGCACCGAGCATATCGAACAACTCAAGCATATCCGTTACCGTAAAACGTTTCAGTACGCCCTCAACAAAAGCCTTATTTTGCGAATAATAGTGTGCAATATCATCCGCATCGGCATTTGTAAAATTACACCTGCCGTTGCCCGTTGCGGCAATTTTTCTGCCTGCCGTCGAATTGCGCTCCACTACCGTAACGTTTGCGCCTGCATTTTTTGCCGCTATTGCCGCAGTCATTCCGGAAGCCCCTGCTCCGATTACGATTACATCGCATTTTCCGCTCATTTTCTTCTCCGTCGGATTTTTATTACACAGTCTGAAAAATAAAGTCTTTTCAAGCTATTTCAAAAGCAATTACCCGAATTTCCATTTCGGTAACATATACATTTAAATATTCAACCGGAATTTTATTATAGCATATACAGGTTGAAAAAGCAATATTTTAATTAAAGTTCACTGCCCTTTGCCGCCGAAAATGCAGATTTTGTCCTTTTTGTTAATGTTGCGGTTGATTTTCAATTAAGATGTATGTTATAATAAAACCAAAATTATTGATTTTCAAGGAAAGTTTTATTGAAACACAAATCTCGATTATTGTTTCTCAAGGTGGATTTGTGTTATAATAAAATCCCATTATTGATTTTCAAGGTAGATTTTATTGAAACATAAATCTCATTTGTTGTTTTTTAAGGTGGATTTATGTTATAATTAAAACATAATACTCAATGAATATTTTTCATTTTATTATTTGCAAGGAGAAAAGCAATGAGCAAATGCAAAGAAATCTATGTAGCAACATACGGCTCCGACGAAAACGTCGGCTCTTTCGAAGCGCCGTTTGCAACACCTCAAAGAGCAATCGATGAAGTAAAAAAAATAATGACAAGCGCTCAAAAATCGCCTGTCAAAGTGTATTTTCACGCAGGTGAATACAATATAAAAACATTGAAGCTCACATCAATGCACAGCGGAACAAAGGATTGCCCTATCGAATACAAGGCCTTCGGAGACGGCGAGGTCATATTCAACGGAGGTATGACGCTTGACAATTCTCAATTCAGGCATTTGGAGACGTCCGAAAGCGAAAGAATAAATGCCGAAGTAAGAGACAAAATTCTTGTGTTTGACCTGAATAAAGCAGGCATAACAAAAGAAATGATAGGCCCCGTATACGCTTTCGGCGCAATGAACAGTGCTTCCAAATATGACGGCGATACCGTCGGAAAGAACTGCGAGATATTCTGGAACGGCAAAAGAATGACAATGGCAAGATACCCCAATAAAGGCTTTCTTGAAATTGCAGGCGTATATGAAATAGGCGACTGCGGACAATTTCCCGAGCACAACACAAATCCCTACTACGGCAATATGAGAAATCCAAAGGGCGGAACGATATTTGCGGACAGAGATACAAACGAGCGCATCAAAACATGGAAAGAGCCCGAAAAAGCATGGATGTTCGGCTATTTTTATTGGGATTGGGCAGATGCCTCGAGTCCGATTGTAAAGGTAGATACTGAGTGGAGAAGAATTTTCATGAAGTATTCTTCATATTACGGAATCAGAAAAGACGCAAAATATTACTTCTTCAATATTCTCGAAGAGCTGGATTCGCCCGGAGAATATTATATTGACAGAGACAATATGCTGCTCTATGTTTATCCGTCCGACGACTCTTGCGACCCAACCGTCACAATATCACTGCTCAAGGACGTGCTCGTCGACGCGCACGATATTTCGTATGTCACATTTGACGGAATAACGTTTGAATGCACGCGCAATGACGCCGTACACATAAACGGAAACAACTGCACTGTGAAAAACTGCAAGGTACTGAATATTTACGGGTGGGCAATGCGCATTTTCGGCAGCAACAACACAATATGCGGATGCGATATTTCACATACAGGTCAGGGCGGAATATCATTCGTCGGCGGCGACAGAAAAACGCTCACTCCGGGTAACTGCCTTGCCGAGAACAACTACGTACACGACTGGGCCGAAATAGACCTGACGGCAACCGCCGGAATAGAAACAGCAGGTTGCGGCAACAGAATAGCTCATAATGAATTTAAAAACGCGCCTCAAATGGCAATATATTACTCCGGCAACGATCATGTGATAGAATATAATTACATTCATGAGGTAGTTCAAATGTCGCACGATGCAGGAGCGATTTATGCAGGACGCGATTGGAGTGCTTACGGTAATGTAATAAGGTATAACATTCTTGAAAACGTAGGCAACAATGATTTTTTCCCATGCGGAATTTATTGGGACGACACTCTTTCGGGGCAAACAGCTTACGGAAATATTCTCAAGCACGTAACGGGCAAAGCGTTTCTCGTAGGCGGCGGCAGAGACAATACGCTTGAAAACAACATAATGATAGACTGTCCTTCTCCTATCCTTTTTGATGACAGAGCAAGAGACGGGCTTTTGAATGACGGCTGGTTCAAGGTTGCGCCTGCTCATAAGGGCGGCTTGTGGAACACGCTTGACGGATTCCCCGTAAAAGAAGAGCCTTGGTCGAAAAAATATCCGACTCTTGCAAATGTAAACGATAATTACGCTGATCCGGATGACCCTGATTTTGCGCTCAACCCTTCAAGAGCAAAAGTAATAAACAACATTTGCGATTGCAAGGATGAATGGGGATTTTTCATTGCAGAATCCGTAAAAAAATTCGGAACAGTCGAAAACAACCTTATATTCAACGATTCCGATGAATATATCGAGGACGGCAAATATGAGCTTAAAGCAGAGGTAAAGCGCAGTCTGCCGCAATTCAAGGATATTCCGATTGACAAAATCGGTATAAACAAGTAAAATTTTTTACAGCATCAGCGCCATACTTTTTTTGAGAAATAAAGTAAAAAAATATTGAAAGACGGTACTCCCTATGAAATTATCTGCCTATAATGTCAGAACAATAAAAAACGACAATCGAGCGCTTATATTTAATATATTGCGAAAAGCGCCTGCCTCAAGGGCTGACATTGCAAAGCGTACGGGGCTTTCAAAATCCTCCGTTACAATGATAACAAATACGCTCATAAACGAGGGACAGATAAAGGAAATAGGAACAGACGAGGTAAGCATAGGCAGAAAGCCCATATTATTGGATATAACGGAAGATTTCAGATTTGCCGCAGGCATAATACTTCACAGAAGCGATGTGACAGTATGCCTTACAAATCTGAAATCGGAGGTTATCGCATCAACGGGACGTCCTATTTCTCATTTTCGGTGTGCCGATGATATTCTCGATTACACGTCAAAAGCGGTATACAGCCTTATTGACGACGCAAAGTTAGAGCGCGACAAATGTATAGGAATAGGTATAAGCAGTCCGGGACCTCTTGACAGAAATGCCGGAATAATATTGACACCACCCGGACTTCCGATTCTCAAAAACACGTTTGCCGTCGACGGAATAAAAAATCGCACGGGAATGAAGAATGTTATTCTTGAAAACAACGCCGTGCTCCTTGCCATGCGCGAAAATATACTGCAAAGCGGCGGAAAGATAAACAACTTCATGTCTGTCATCATTTCACAAGGTATCGGCTCGGCGATAGTCACAAACGGTGAAATATACCGCGGTGCAGGCGGATATTCGGGAGAAATAGGTCATATAAGCGTTGAAGTCGGAGGAATAAAGTGCGACTGCGGAAACACGGGCTGTCTTGAAAGATATGTTTCCCTCGACGCGGTAAAGCAAAAATTCGGCTTTGACGATTACCGCGACATAGTAAACAAAGCGTATCTTTCCGATGAATATGCAACAGACATTCTCCGTTACATCGCCTGCTACCTCGGGTGCGGACTTGTAACGGCGGTAAATTTGTTTGACCTTGATGCCGTAATACTGCACGGAGATTATTCATACCGTCCGCAACTGTTAAATTCAATGATTCAGAAATATATAAATGAAAAGTCCTTCGTCGCTCAGGCTCACAGCATAATTGTTGCTGCGCCGTCCGAGCGTCTTGAAAAAGCAGAAGGAAATTCCACCGCGGCAATACTTGAACATTACTTTGCACAGAAGCTTGAAGTGTGAGCTTCATGAGATTTTTTACGAACTTCATTATATACTCAAAATCACTCTTCGTACGGGATTCTGAAATAGTCGAGATACTTTTTGAATTTATCCTGCGCGGCACGATAATGGTATAACACTGTATCGGCAAAAAATCAATAATCAATTCATGATTTAACACATTTCTTGCCGATAGCGGCAAATAAAAAAAGCTGTTGCAAGTGAAAACCGGCAACAGCTTTTGTCATAAAAAGCTCTGATTATCTCTCAATAAGAAGAGTCTTTATCTCAAACGGGTGGAACTTAAGGAAAACAGCGCTGTCGATAATCTTCAGCTCTTCCTGTTTTTCCTCCAAAAGATTGGTCAGGAATACACGTTTTCCCTCATAAACATTCAGCGTGCAGTTCGTCTCGGAGCGTTCGCATTCGTAAAGACGCAGAACATACGCATTCTCAATATCCTCCGCATTCTTGACTGCTTCGCATATAATGTTCGGCGAGCAAACATCAAACAGCTTTGGTGCGTGCAAAGCGCCATCCACGATAAGCGGCTTGCGGTTCAACATATACGCAGGCATTACGACGCTCTCCGCGTTGAACGGTCCTATGTGCGGCAAAAGAGAATATGTGAGCGTGTGTACGCCGAAATCCGTCACAAAATCAGGACGGCAACCGCCACGATGCAATGTCAGGCGCAAATCGCTTTCCTCACAGGAAATACCGTATTTGCAGTCGTTGAGAATTGCAACTCCGTAACGTGTTTCGGATATATCTGACCATTTGTGGTTGCAGACCTCAAAGCGCGCAGCCTCGATAGAAGTATTTCTTGTTGTCGGACGTTCAACGTTGCCGAACTGAATTTCATTCTTTACAAATGCGGAACGGATATTGACATTGAATCCTGCTTTCATCAGTGAATGACGGTCCTGCCAATCGAGCTTCATTTCGTAATCGATACGTGCATTATCCGCATAGAATATTGTATCCACTGTTGCGGTGGATTTTCTGCCGAATGAATAAACAGTGCGGATGCGGTATTCAACGGCACCGTCTGATACTACCTTGCGTGAAAGAGGCTTTGTAACCGGATTCAGCTTCAAGAAAATATCATCCTCTACCTCCCAATTATCGTACGTTGTAGGCATATCTTCTCCGAACCAGAGAGTTCCGAGCGGTGCGCCGTTTACATTTGCCACTTCGCGTTCAACACGGCGGTCAATGAGCGATGAAATGTATCCGTTTTCATCAAATGTAACGCGGTATACAGGTGTAATCAGCACATTTCCCTCACAGCGGAATACGGATTCCGTTTTTTGCGGCGCGGTTTTCTTCACTGAGAGGCTTTCCATTGCCGGAATAGGTTCACAAAGTCGCAGTGCCGTCTTTTCATTGCCGTCAAAATCAGTGTATGTCTGTGCATCCATGCCCTCAATGCCGATGCCGCCGTCAAGGGTGATGACGTCGTTTCTTGCAAATGACAAAGGATTGTATACGGAAATTGTGTCTGCAACATTTTCGGTCAGCTTTACCGCATAAGCTTTCGCCGCCCCGAGAGCGTTATCTATCACGCCGTGCACTTCGGGAATTGCGGCTTCATAAACGCGCGGAATGGAGGTGCCGGGCAAAATATCGTGGAATTGGTTTTGAAGAACAATCTTATACCATGTATCATGCTCGGGATGTGTCGGCTCGCCCAAAAGAACGTTGAACAACTCAAAATCAGCCAATGCAAACTCTGCACGGCGGTTGTTTTTCTTGACCTCGTGCATCTGAGTCAATGTGCCGCGGTGAAATTCAAGATATAATTCCCCGTCAAACAAAGGCAGCTTGCTTCGTCTTGTCTCAACCTCTTTCATAAATTCGGAAGCGGTAGTCGGAACGATTTCAGGCATACCGTCAAGATCACGCACGCGCTTGAGATATTCCAGCGTGCCGTATGTCGGTCCGCCGCCGCCGTCTCCGTAGCCGTACGCAGCAAGTCGGCAGTCATTCGAATGCTTGTCGCGTATTTCAGTGATCGTTCCCATAAGGTTCTCCACATCGGGCATAACCTGCATTCTGTTCAGATGCGTTATAACCTCGGTTCCGTCAATGCCCTTCCATACAAACATATCGGCAGGGAAAGTATTGAGGTCGCTCCACGACATTTTTGTGGTATAGAAGTATTTTACACCCGCGCCCTGCATAATCTGCGGAATTGCGCCGTTATAACCGAATGTGTCGGGAAGCCAGAACGCATCGGACGTGTAATTGAGATATTTACGTGTAAAGCGCTGACCGTAAAGGAACTGTCGAACCATTGATTCACCGCCTGTAATGTTACAGTCGCATTCAACCCATACGCCGCCGTTAGGTTCATAGCGTCCCTCAGCCACCTTCTGTTTTATGCCTTCAAATATATCGGGGTAATACTGACGCATCCAATCGAGATGAAGTGCAGAAGATTGAATAAACGTATATTCGGGGTAAATTTCCATCAAATTAAGCGTCTGAGAATACGTGCGCGCACATTTACGGATAGTTTCTTCAATAGGCCAGAGCCATGCCGTATCCATATGACTGTGACCTATAACACCTATTTTGCCGCGTGAGCGGTCGCCTCCCGTATGCTTTTCGAGCGCAGGTGCAATTATAGCACGGATTTTTTCACAAGATGCTCTCAGCTCCTCCTCATCTGCCGACTTAATGTCGCCAATGAGATACGGGAACGCCGCCATTAAGCATTCGTGTGCGCGCATTGCCGTAAAGTTTTCGCCCGGCAAGCGTGCTATCTGCAACACTATTGAAAGGTCAAAGCAGAAATCACGGTAAAGCGTGTCCAAAACAGCAAAACGGATTCCGTGATACGTGTGCTCACAGCTGTCATGAACAGATTCGTCGCGCCAATAATTATTATAGGGCGCATCGCCGAGACAAGTGTGCCCCGCGTAGCACTCAAAAGCAATATCATACGTGTCGCCTGCCTTTGCCTGAGGCACAAGGAACATCGCCGAGTGCATACCGCCCAAAAAATCGTTCTTGGAATTGATTATGCCTGCCGGCTTGCCGTTACGGAAGCACATGATTTCAACCGCCTCCGCATCGCAAAATACCGTGACTGTCTGCCCGTTTGCCTCTTCCGGAACGGTAAACGTTGTGTTAAGCCAAATGCTTCCCCATTCATGTCCCCAGCGTGTTTCCGGGGCGATAGGAGAAAGGAGTGCTTTGTCCGGCGGAACACGCAAATGCTCATCCGTTTCATATGCAGTTACGGTTTCGGCATTACCTATTACGCGAAACATTTTATCTGCGTACATTCTCAGAACATTGTCAAATTTCCGGTATGTACGGTTAATGTATGCCTGTTGATTCAATGGAAGTCCCTCCTGTTGTTATGTAATATATTTTTATTGTGTAAAATCGACGTTTTGTCCTCAAAAGCCGTATCGGCTCTTGAGCTTACTGTTATAGTATAGCATATTGTTTCTCACTTTTCAATCAAGCTCGAAAAAAATTTACGAAAATCTAAAAATATTATTATAAAAACGCAAAAGCATAAAGCGTGATGTTCTTATCGGAGAAATCATCAAACGGTTCGTCCTCATCAATAGGTTCGTTTATTTTGCTCCGCAGTAAACAAATAGAAACCCCCGGCAGATTTTTCAAGGTCTGCCGGGGTCTTCTGCTCGATAAATATGAATTTATCGTTCTGTTTTTGACGGTTTCAAACAAATCCCATTCCCATATTCTTCTGTATATAATTCGTCATAGTACCAACGAATCGGATTTTCGTAAATAT
>CAMEIT010000041.1 GCA_945918795.1 uncultured Clostridia bacterium
ATGTAATAAAGTACATAGATACTAAACTTGTAATTAATGCAGGCTCCGATGAAGCTCTTGAAACCGCGGTAAATTATTTCATTGAAAACTATGTTAACACGAACACGGCTTCAACGGTTGACGGCTGGAAAGAAATAATGAAGCTTGACTATGAATACATATACAATTCAAATATAGGCACGCTCAAGATTGACGGCGTTGACATAACCGAATTTACGATATGCTCAACGATTGAAGATGAAAAGATAAATAAATTCATTGAACAGGTGCTCACAAAGGCAGGAGAAAAGCTTACTTGCCCTGTGACAATAACGAATCATGAGCATGAAATTATAATAGGCGACTGCGGCAAGCCCGAATATGATAAGGCTGTGGCAGGACTTACGGGCAATGATTATGTTATCGATGTTATAGACGGCGACCTTGTAATTGCAAGTGCATCCGAAGCGGGACTTACTCATGCAATATACGCATTCTATTCACAATTTCTTTCCGAAGAATGCGAGACACTCAACATTACGTCCGACATGAAATATGAGTATAAGCGCACGTACCCGATAACGTCGATGACTCTTTGCGGACACGACATAAAGGATTATGTTATCGTAACGAAGCCGAACTCAAAGACGTTGGCAAACAGGCTCAGCGATGAAATTGCCGAAATGACGGGAATTACTCTTGAAGTCGTAACGGACAGTGCCGATAATTACGACGAGGCGATAGTTCTTTGCGGAGTGAATGACAGCACAGCGACACGTATTCTTTCAACGCTTGCCGACGGCAGAGCAATAGCAAAATCCGAAGGCTCAAAAATTTACATCGGCACAAACAGCATAAGCTATGGCGACAGCCCTGCTGTGAATGCGTTCATAACGGAGGTTCTCGGATACGACATGAACTGCGGAACGGCACTCAGAAGTGTTGTCGATGTTGCCGCGGTTGATATGACTGCCGATATTGAGGCGTACAGAGACAAGTTCACTATAATGCAATACTACGGCATAAGAAAGAACTTCTTGGTGAACGAGGATGGCTCGATTAATACATGGCGTATCGATGAAAATGTTGAAGCAGGAATAAACGTTATAGATATTAACGGCTTGCCGAGAGATGCGGTTAAAAAGGTTCTTGAATACTGCGATCAAAGAGGCGACGTAAAGTGCATAGTATACGATGCTATGGTTGTAAATGTATGCAACAGAATAAGAACGGACGGAGAATTTCTCGATAATTGGGACGAATATGTAAGACTTGCCGTTGAAAATTATTCGGGATATTCATCCTTGTACGGATACGGAATAGCAGATGAACCGACGCCGAATGAATCCGTATTCAAAAAGATCAGAGATATATGCGCGCTGTTTGAAGAGCTTGACCCTGCAAGAATGCAATATGTAAATCAGTTGCCGTATAATTCATTCTATCATCCGAATATATATGAAGATTTCTTGAGTATAACGGGTGTTAAGCTCATAAGCTATGACAAGTACGTGTTCGATGATATAAACGGCAGAGAAAACATTCCGCTTTATGAGTATTACAGAAGTCTTGCAATGGCACGTGATGCGGCACTGAAATTTGATGCTCAATTTATGAACATAGCATTGCTCGTTCAATACGGAAAAGAAGGAGAATGTTTAATGAGAGACCTGAATGAAGCAGAGCTTCGTTGGCAGGCATACGGTTCGCTTGCATACGGCGTAAGCGCATTCTCGTATTTTACATATTGGACTCCGGATGCTGAGGGCCTTTGGTGGAAAAACGGTGCAATATCGGTAACGGGCGAGAAAACACAGCATTATTATGATATTCAGAAGCTGAACAAGGAATTGCAGATAATGGGTGACGTGCTCGTTGACAGAAATACGACGGCTGTATTCCATACCGAGGCAAAGACAATAATAGTAAAAGACGCACCGGAGGATGAAGAATACGTTGTCGGACCTGAATTTGCAGGCTACGGCACTATCGAAGAAATTATTTCTCCTGCGGCGGTAGTCGGATTCTTTGAGGATGATTTCATGCTTATTGCAAATGAGGATTTTGACAACGCTATTGACGTTGAGATAAAAACAGCAAGCAAGCTTTTGATTCTCGACAAAGAAACGGGAGAGTGGAGCGAGCTTGCCTCAAAGAGCTTTTCTCTTGAAGAAGGCGGCGCGGCACTCATAAAAATAATTGAATAACAGTTGAGTATGAATCGGCATCGGGCAAAGTGAGGCTCGGTGCCGCTTTGTTTTTAACTTCACAAAATGCTTTTTGACTGATTTTACGGGACTTTAATTGTTTAGTCAATATTAAAAAATAATTAACAAAACGGTATTTACTTTTACTGCAAAATAGTATATAATAATCTATCGAATATAAGCGATTTATTTTGATTATTATATCTTATTGGCAAATTAAATTAAAATTTAGAGGAGGCCTGCCGCAGATTTTGCATAAGCGAATGATGCGGTATCGCGAGAATCGGAATGTATGATGTTTTTATAATCGGAAGCGGTGTATCGGGTGGCTTTATAGCACTTGAGCTTTCGAAATATAACTTAAAAGTTGCTTTATGCGAGAAAAGTCTTGAACCGTGCGGCGGAAGCAGCAGAGCAAACAGCGGAATTGTTCATGCGGGATATGATCCCATTCCGGGCACACTTAAAGCAAAGCTTAATGTAAGAGGCTCGGAGCTTATGCCCGAAATGGCAAAAAGGCTCAATATTGATCTTAATATATGCGGCTCTTACGTAATTGCATTTAATGATGCAGATGACCAAAAAGTATATGAGCTTTACAAACGCGGCATTACAAATAACGTTGCGGATATGACTGTTTTGAGCGGAGACGCTGTTCGCAAAGCAGAACCCAACATAAGCGACAAAGTCACAAGCGCATTGTATGCACGCACAACCGGAATAATCAGCCCATATAAGCTTGCCATTACTTCTTCGGAGCTTGCTACACAAAACGGCGTTGACTTCCTGAGAGGAAATGAAGTTGTTGCAATGGAGGATATGGGTGGTTATATAAAGGTAATCACAAACAAGGGCA
This sequence comes from uncultured Clostridia bacterium, assembly GCA_945918795.1. Lineage (GTDB taxonomy): Bacteria > Bacillota > Clostridia > HGM11327 > HGM11327 > SIG351. The sequence continues at coordinate 3,043 of CAMEIT010000041.1, forward strand.
GCTACGACACGCAGTATGTTGTCAATGCGGCAGGCGTTTATGCAGACAAAATAGCAAATATGCTCGGGGATAACAGCTTCGGCATAATACCTCGCAAGGGCGAGTATTTAATTCTTGACAAAAACGAGAGCGGAATTGTAAACAGCGTTATTTTTCAGGTGCCGTCTGATATGGGCAAGGGAATACTTGTCGCGCCGACTGTTGACGGCAACGTACTCCTCGGCCCTACATCGCACAATATTACAGACCGAGATGACAAATCAACAACAAAACCGGGCATTGCGGAAGCGGTTGCAGGCGCAAAGCGTTCTGTTCCGACAGTAAATGAGCGCGCGCTTATTACGATGTTTGCGGGAATCAGAGCTGTGCCGTCAACGGGTGATTTTATAATAGGTCAGAGCGCGGCAAACAGCAGACTGTTTAATGCCGCCGGAATAGAATCTCCGGGCTTGACGTCGTCTCCTGCAATAGGCGAATACGTTGTAAAGCTTATGGCTGAAAGCGGTGTTGCACTCGAAAAGAAAAAGCAGTTTTTCATGCAGAGACCTGCGGAAAAGAAAGTATGTTCAATGCCGCCGGAGGAAGCTTGCAAGCTGATAGAGAGCAATCCTTCATACGGCAAAATCGTATGCAGATGCGAAAAGGTGACTGAGGGCGAAATTATCGACGCAATACACAGACCGGCAGGAGCTGTTACTCTTGACGGCGTAAAAATGCGCGTAAGAGCAGGCATGGGAAGATGTCAGGGCGGATTCTGCACTTCGAGAGTAATTGAAATTTTGTCAAGAGAGCTTAATGTGCCCGAAACTGAAATAAGAAAGCAAAACGAGGGGTCGGAATTGCTGTATCGCGTACTGCGTGACCCTGAGGCAAAACAATAACACCATAATTAACAAAATTAACGGATATGAATATGGAAAATACTATAACACAGCAGTATATTGATAAGGATCTTGTGATAATAGGCGGAGGTCCAGCAGGACTTGCTGCCGCGGCTGCCGCAAAAGAAAACGGTATTGATGATATAGTAATTCTCGAAAGGGATAAATATGCGGGCGGCGTGCTCCGCCAGTGCATACATGACGGATTCGGATTGAAAATATTCGGCGAGCGTCTCACAGGTCCTGAATATGCGGCAAGATACGAAGAAAAAATTCGTGAACTGAACATTGAATTAAAGCTCAATTCTTTTGTGCTGAATGTTACTCCCGACAAAATAGTGCAGGCTCTTTCTCCGGAGGGAATGCTCTTTTACAGAGCCAAAGCAGTGATTCTTGCAATGGGTTGCCGCGAAAGAACAAGAGCAAGCATAATGCTCCCGGGCACAAGACCGGCAGGCGTTTACACGGCAGGACTTGTACAGCGTCTCATAAACATTGACGGATATGTGCCGGGCAAGGAAGCCGTAATACTCGGTTCGGGAGATATAGGACTGATAATGGCAAGACGTCTTACGCTTGAAGGCGTAAATGTCAAGGCTGTTTATGAGCTTATGAGCTATTCGAGCGGACTAAAAAGAAACATAGTTCAGTGCCTTGATGATTATAATATTCCGTTGTATCTCAATCATACGGTAATAGAAATTCACGGCAGGAATCGTATCGAGGGCGTAACGGTAGCCAAGGTTGACGAGAAAAAACAGCCTATTCCCGGTACGGAAGAATTTGTCAAGTGTGATCTGCTTGTTCTTTCGGTAGGACTTATACCGGAAAACGAGCTTTCAAAATCGGCAGGAGCCGCACTCAACAAGGTGACGGGCGGACTTTTTGTTGACGACAATATGTCAACAAACAAAGAAGGTATATTTGCGTGCGGAAATGTAGTTCATGTACACGACCTTGTGGATTATGTTACACTTGAATCCGTAAATGCAGGCAAATGTGCCGCGGAATATATCAAGAACGGCTCGGCAAACGGCGATATAATCAATGTTGTGCCCGAAAACGGCGTCAGATATGTTGTGCCGAATACCGTTCACAGAGATTCTCAAAAGGATTCGGTAAACTTTATGTTCCGCACGGGTAACGTTTACAGAGATGCCAAGATTGCGGTTTATGACGGCGACAGACTTATAAAATCGATAAAGAAGAAAATACTCACTCCGGGTGAAATGGAAACGGTAAAGCTTACTGCGGATGAGATAAAGTCTGTAAAAGGTGAAATTCATATAGGCGTTGAAGCCTGATATTTAACGGGGATTTTATATGAAAATTGACGATAAAACAATAACGTGCATTGCGTGCCCGAACGGGTGCGAAATTACGGTATCATTTGATGAAAACGGCAATATAAGCAATATATCCGGCAACAAATGCAAAAACGGTATTGCTTATGCTCAGTCTGAGGTTACGGCACCGACAAGAATACTTACTTCGAGCGTTCTTGTGGAAAACGGAGATTTTCCACTTGTTTCAGTTAAAACAGCTAGCCCTATACCGAAAGAGCTTATGCGTGAGGCTGTAAAACAGCTTGCCAAGTGTGTGGTTAAAGCTCCTGTTCATGTTGGAGACGTTGTTTGCGGAAATATATTGAACACAGGCGTTGATGTGGTTTCAACCGCCAATGTCGGCACAAAATAATAAATAATCCGGAGAAATGCTATGGAATACAGGGAATATATAAAAATTATAGGAAGCAATGCCATAAAGCCCGTTTGTATTCTGTACGGCGATGAGAAGTATGTAAAGGACTCCGTTATTCAGAGGTTGAAAAAGGCGTACGTCGATCCGACTATGCTCGAATTTGACATGAATGTTTTTGACTCGCAGGCGGCAACATATGACAATATTCTGCCTGCTGTTGATTCTCCTGCCATGGCGTCCGAAAGAAGGCTTGTGCTCATTTCAATAAAGCCCGAAAATCCGCTTTTGAAGGATGAAAGATTTGCCGAGCTTTGCTCGCGGCTTGCAAATGATGTGCTTGTCGTTATCAATATTGACGGTAAACCCGACAGACGCTTGACTGTATACAAAAAAATTGAGTCTGTTGCCGACAGTGTAAGCTTTGAACAGCTTGAAAGATCCGATGTAATCAAATGGGTGCAGCAGAAATTCAAAGAGAACGGCAAAAAAATAAGTCAGGCTGACATCGAATATCTTATTTCGCTTTCGGGCGAGGATTTGTTCCAGCTTCAGTCGGAGATAGGTAAGCTTTCCGATTTTACAGATGAGGCTGTTGTTACACGCGAGGATATAGACGCTATGGTGGCGCATACACCTGAACATGGCGTGTTTTCTCTTGTGGACGCTGTTGCGGCAAAAAAAACATCCGATGCCGTTAAACAGTGCAAGCTACTTATGGATGACGGCTCCGAAGCGTTTCAGTTACTTGCACTCGTTGAAAGACAGTATCAGCTTATACTCAGATATTTGTATTACGCTCAAAACTCGCTCTCGCAAAAGGAAATTATGGATAAGCTCTCTCTTAAACCGTTCGTGTATGATAAGGTTAAAAGACAGGCTTCAAATTATTCCCTCGAGGCTTGTAAAGCAGCACTTCAAAAATGCCTCGACCTTGATTATGCCGTTAAATCAGGTAGGGCAGACCCCGAAACCGAATTTGAACTCCTCATTATAAAACTATGCGGCAAATAGAATATTTCTGGGGACTTTTGAAAAAGTCCCCAGACCCGAAAACTTTAAAACGCTTTGCGGTTCCTCATCTCCTCGCCAAGAGTACGGCTTCGGAGATGAGGATTTACTTTACGTTTCTATATTAAGTTTTTTCGGAGAAATACATATATACGGCACATTACACTTAAAGAGAAACGTAAATTTAATGTCCGCGAGCGATGACTACCACAGGCATCGCTTGCGGACAGCTACAAAGTATTTTAAAGTTTCTCATCAAGCCTTTTCAAAGGCTTGGCAGGGAACGGGGCGGCAGCCCCGAAAAAAGATGCTTGGCGGGGTGTGGGGCGGCAGCCCCGAGAAAGATGCTTGGCGGAGTGTGAGGCAGAGCCTCACGAAGAAAGGCTTGGCGGGAGCGGGGCGGTAGCCCCGAAAATGGCAGTCGGGGAAAAGAGGCGAACAATGGGGTATATATATGTAACTATGGTAGAAATTAACATATTTAACATTGTGATTTTTCAAGAATAATGGCTAAAAAATGCTTGACAAAACTTCACGGCGTGTTTATAATATATACAAAGGGTATAAATCAGCATTTAGAAATTTCATTAAATCAACAAACATTCACAGTGTATACACAGTGTGAATGTTACAGTTTGCGACCGATCGGTATTTTATTATTTTATTGTATAAGTTGTTCTGTATTGTTTATTGTTCACAAAAAATACAGGCATATTTTCTGATACATAAAAACAAGCCCATTTCGGACATTTACATTGGTATAAACGTTCTATTCGGGAACGTATTATATAAAATATTTCAGGAGGATGTATTTATGAAGAAGTACATTGCAGTATTGCTGTGCTTATCATTGGTATTCGGCTTGATGTTTCCGACAGGCGCATTAGCGATTGATTATTCGGACGATGTCAGCGGCGTTATCGTGGAAGCTCAGCGTATTCCTGCGGGTGTAGATGTAATGTCTCCTATCACGAAGGATGGTTGGGGTGAACCTACTATTCACGTAGATAAAAATTCTGTCAATGCTTTCCTCTGGCAGCACAACGCGCCGCCGGGAGACGTTGAAATGGACATTTATATCCGTTGGGATGATTCTAATCTATACATAGGTGTTGTTAGTCCCGACGCTGATGCAAGAGGTGATGAAGATTCATGGGAAGGCGACGGTATTCAGTTTAAGATTGCTGCCGGCTTGACTATGGCTGACGCAAAGAACATTTATTTTACGTTGGGTGCTGATAATGTTTCCGTTACGGCAGGCGACAGCATAGCTTCCTATGCAAAGAATGTTCAGATAGTTAACGGTGAGATGCACGCCGCCATTGCGATACCTTTTGCAGATCTCGGAATGGTTGAGTCTGATATAAAGGCGGGTGCGCCGTTGAGCTTCTCCATACTGCGTATCAGCGGAACTTCGGAGCATGAATATGCAGGCTGGCTTGCATGGGGTGCATTTTTCGGTGTAGGCAATAATTACAACAAAACCTGCACAGGCGATAACCTTATCGTTTTAAGCGATGAGACAGCATCGGCAGGCACTGTATTGACCGCAGGAAAATCATATATTGCTCCTGTTATGTCTGATATTATCACAAGCGACACTTGGGGAAGTCCTGTAATTCACGTTGACAAGAATTCCTACAACGCATCGCTTCACAGACATAATGCGGATCCTGAGGATTCCGAAATGGATATATATGTAGTTTGGGACGAAAAGAACATATATATCGGCGTTGTAAGCCCTGATGCAGACCCGAGAGGCGATGAAGACTCATGGGAAGGCGACGGAATACAGTTCAAGATCGGCGCAGGCTCAAAGATGCCGGGCGATGCTTTGAATGTATATTTCACATTGGGCGCTGATAACGCATCAATCACAGCAGGCAGCAGCATTTCTTCATATGAAAAGAGCGTTAAGGTTGTTGACGGCAAAATGTATGCGGCAATAGCTATTCCTCATGAGGACCTCGGCATGACGGCTGCTGATGTTAAAGCAGGTGCTGAGTATGCGTTTTCAATACTGAGAATAAGCGCAACGTCAGAGCATGAGTATGCAGGCTGGCTTGCTTACGGTGCATTCTTCGGCGTTGACAGCCCGAATAACCCGGGTTGCGTTTCCGATAACGTAATTGTTTTGTCAGGTGCTCCGGCTGAAACCGCTATGGTTGCAGTGGCTGATAAGGCTCAGGCGGGAATATCCGTTACAGATAAGATTACTGCCGATACATGGGGAATACCTACAATATCAATCAATAAGGATTCTTTCAATGCTGTATTGAAGAATTACAATTCAACTGCCGAAGATACCAACATGGATGTATATCTGCGTTGGGACAGCAAGAATATTTATATTGGCGTTGTAAGCCCTGATGCTGACCCGAGAGGTTCAGAGGATTCATGGACAGGCGACGGATTACAGTTCAAAATATGTGCCGGCACTTCTATGGCAGGAGATGCGAAAAACATTTATTTCACACTCGGACCTGACGGCGTTTCAATTACGGCAGGCGACAGCTGTGCAACGTACGAGAAGAGCATTAAGATGATTGACGGCAAAATGTATGCTGCAATCGCAATACCTCACGCCGATTTGGGATTGACAGCCGCTGATGTTAAAGCAGGCGCTGAATATTCTTTCTCAATACTCAGAATAAGCGGAACAGCCGCAGATGACTATGCAGGCTGGCTCGCATGGGGCGCATTCTTCGGTGCTGACAGCCAGAATAACCCCGGCTGTATGTATGACAACGTAATTGTTCTCGGCGGAGAAAACGCACAGACAACAGTTGTTAACGCAACACGCATTTACGGCAAGCCGAACCTTGAAGGTATTCTTAATGAAGACGCTTGGGGCAAGCCGACAATATCCGTTAACAAGGATTCGTTCAACACAACATTGAAGAACCACAACGCAACTCCGGAAGACAGCAATATGGATATATATCTGCGCTGGGATTCGGAGAATCTGTACATTGGTATAGTAAGCCCCGATTCAGACCCGAGAGGCGATGAGGATTCATGGGAAGGCGACGGAATCCAGTTCAAGATTTCAGCTGGTTCAACAATGTCTGCTGATGCAAAGAACATATACTTCACATTGGATGATGACAAGGTATCGGTTACAATAGGTTCCAACGATGACAAGTGCAAGCTTTATGAGCATGACCTTGTTGTTAAGGACGGACTTATGAGTGCTGTTATAGCAGTTCCTTTTGCCGACCTCGGCATGGTTGAGTCTGATATTAAAGCCGGTGCAAAGCTTTCATTGTCATTACTCAGAATCAGTGCAACATCAGAGCATGAATATGCAGGCTGGCTTGCATGGGGTGCTTTCTTCGGTGCAAACAGCCCGAATAACGTTAACAGCGCTTATGACAACGTAATTGTTCTGAGCAGCGAAGTTGAAACAACGGGAACAACGCTTGAAGCTAACAGAGTTATGTCAAAACCGCAGCTTTCAGGTGTAATTACTTCTGATACATGGGGAAAACCGGTTGTCCATATTGACAAGAATTCTTACAACGCAGTGCTTCATCAGCACAATGCGGCTCCTGAGGATTCCGAAATGGATATATACGCCCTCTGGGATAAAGAGTATATTTATATCGGTGTTGTAAGCCCCGATGCAGACCCGAGAGGCGATGAGGACTCATGGGAAGGCGACGGAATCCAATTCAAGATTTCGGCAGGAGATAAGATGGCTGCCGATGCTTTGAATGTATATTTCACATTGGGTGCCGATAATGCCACAATCACGGCAGGCGGAAGCATTGCTTCATATGAGAAGAGCATTCAGGTAGTTGACGGCAAAATGTATGCTTCAATTGCAATACCTATGGCTGACCTCGGACTTACCGAAGCAGACGTTAAGGCAGGCGCACCGCTGAGCTTCTCAATACTCAGAATAAGCGCAACATCAGAGCATGAATATGCAGGCTGGCTTGCATACGGTGCTTTCTTCGGCGCTGACAGTCCCAACAATCCGGGTTGCTATGTTGATAACGTAATCGTTCTTTCGGACAACATTGCCGAAACGGCAACAGTGCTCAAGGCTGACAAGGCAACAGGCGCAATCGATGTTTCCAACATATTGTCATGGGGCAAACCTGCAATCCATATAGACAAGAATTCCTATAACGCAGTATTGAAGAATTATGAAGCAACAGCTGAAGATACTCCGATGGATATTTATGCGGTATGGGATGACCGGTACATTTATATCGGAGTTGTAAGCCCTGATACAGACCCGAAGGGTCATGAGGACTCATGGGTTGGTGACGGAATACAGTTCAAGATTTCGGCAGGAGACAAGATGTCTGCTGATGCGAAGAACATTTATTTCACATTGGGTGAAGATAACGTATCTATCACAGCAGGCGACAGTATTGCTTCTTACACGAAGAATGTAAAGGTTGCCGACGGTAACTTGTACGCTTCAATAGCTGTACCGTTTGCAGACCTCGGCATGACGGCTGATGATATTAAGGCAGGCGCACCGCTGAGCTTCTCGATACTCAGAATAAGCGGTACATCTGAAAACGCTTATGCAGGCTGGCTTGCATGGGGTGCTTTCTTCGGCGCAGATCATGCAAACAATCCGGGCTGCTTTGTTGATAACGTTATAGTTCTTGTTGACACGGGAGCAACTGCAGCAAAAGAAGAGGAAGAAGTATTCGAGAGCTTGCTCGTTAATATTCCCAAGTCATCAAACGGAACAATGTCTGATAAGGGAACATCATTGCCTTTCGGAAGCGAAACATCTCACAAGATCGTTACGACTAAGAACGGTACTTATGCTGTTTACCTTACAGCGGCTGATATAATTCAAACACGCAAGTATTCTGCAATAAATGAATTTACATTGCAGAAGATTACAAACGGCGTTTCTGTGGAAGTTGCGTACGGTTACACATACGCAGGCTTGCAGGATATAGTAGCCGATGCCGACGGTAACGTTTATGTTATAGGCGGCGGCTCAACTTGGACATTGAGAAAGATGTCAAGCAAGTACAGCTACAAGGCAAGCGTTGAAGAAGCGGTACTTAACATCTGGAAGTATAACGAAGAAACGGGTACATTAAACGGATATACAGCATACCGTCCGTTCAAGAATGCTACTGCCGGCTATGAATATCTCGGTTCAGCGGTAGATACGGCAACGGGTAAGATTTACACCGCATATATCGGTGCAAACGCAGACGGCGTATATTCAAATGTTGAATACTTCACACTCGATATCGCATCAATGACATGGGATAGCGAATCTGTTGCTTTTGAATTGGATGCAAAGAATATAACAGATGTTGCAGTATTCGCTGTTGACGGCGGAATGGGCATGGTTTATGCAAACGCAGAAGGTATATATTATGCAGATGCAAATGGTGTACAGAAGAAGGTTGCATCAGGTACTGTTTGCGATGTATACAAGGATGAAGCAGGCGAAATCAGAATACTCTTTGCCGGCAACGACAACATCATGAAGCTGACAGTTGTTAAGGCTGACGGCACGACAAGCGAGCCTGTACAGACGTCGATTTCACTTGATAAGTATGCGGCTGAAATGGTATCAATAGGCGGCAAGAATTACATTGTTGCTCTTGATAAAACAAAGCCTGCTGAAGTAGTTTTGTATGACGGAAGCAACTTCGCTGAGCTTACAAAGATCAAGCTGGATGAGTCGGTTGTATTTGAAACGGCACTTATGTCGGCAGGCCCTGATATAGGCTCTGTAAGCGACGGCGAAATAACCGTAATGTTTGCAGGCTTCAGAGGCAAGACAATGAGCTGGTATTACGCAGCGATTCCGGTAGCGGAATGATCAACAGAACAATGAAAGGAGAAAAATAATGAAAAAGTCATTAGTTTTAACATTTGTGCTTGTTATGTTGGTTTCTTTCGGCTGGAACGGATATTTCAATAGAGCATTTGTGGCTGATGCCGCACAGGCTGATGAAGAATATACAATCAAAGTTGATTTTTCCGATATTATTGATATTTCCGATGCCGGTGCAAATGTATTTGCCGGAGCAAATTCGGGACACGGCGGTCATCAGACACGTATCGTCCACACATCTCACGGTGATTATACGGCATATATTACAGACTCGATAGAAAGCAACGGAAAAACAATGGATGAGTTCAGTATAATCAAAATAAATGATGACGGAACTACAAAGGTTGTTTTCCAGGAATACAAGGTATATGATACGAGCCAAGTATCTGTATTTGTTGATAACGACGAAAACGTTTGGGCTGTGACGGTAGGCGACAACAAGCTTAAAGATCAGTTTGACGGTCGTGTTGACACAATAATTGCTGCTGCATACAGAATTGATAAAAATACTGATGAAGCAACAGGATACAATGTTATGGTTCAGAGAAAGACATTCAACGGCTATGGATATTCATCCTTCTGCTACGATTCTGTAAATGACAAAATTTACACATTGACCTGCAGCGGTGATGAACCGGGCGAACTCGTATGGCTCATATTTGATATGAAGACTCTTACATGGGACGGCACGGCAAGAGCTATTACGACTAATAATCGTCAGAGCTATCCGTACATTTATGCTGATGGAAAGGGCGGAATGATAATTCTTAACGAACGTGACATAAAATGTACAAGCGCAGGTTATCCTGAAGTCGGCAATAACGACGGTCTCACAGCTGCCGAATTGGCAAAATTTGACCGTTGGTCAGCTAATTACCTCTGGGATCAGCTCGAACTGTATTATATTCCCGATGTTTACAAGGAAGAATTCAGTTCAGTGCTTGTAGCGGAAGCTGATTACAGCAGAGTAAAGGGCGAGACTCAGGAAGAACGCAACAGCCTTGAATTCAGAAAGACAAACGAATATCCTAACTTCCAGAATAACAGAGGCGGCGATACGTTCCTCGATGCAGACGGATATCTCCACATAATTTATGCTAAGGAATATCAGCTTGCGGCTTACACAAGAGAGACGACTGAAAGAAAATGGATTCATGCGTTATATGATATATCGGATCCTAACAACATGAAGGAGATTTCGTCAACAGAAATAATCGATGATGCAAAACTTGATTATTGGTGCTCATTCCGTATGTATCAGGACGAGCGCGGCAATCTGTTCTTGATTTCCGGCGAATCGAACAAAGAGACTGCTTCCGGCAGAATAGTTGTTTACAAGGTTAACGGAACTCCAACTGATGGATATACGTATGAGGAATTGTCTGACAAGCAATATGAAGGCGACAGCGTTATCAATATTTCAAATAACCGCAGTAATTCTTTGATAGACGGCAATATTGGTGTAACGCTCATGGATAAGTCAAGCGATTATGACTATATTCAGGTATCTATCACATATGAAAAGATTCCCGATGTAACACCTACTCCGAATCCTGACGAAACACCCGGACCCGATAAGACTCCCGGAGCTGAAACACCAGGACCTTCACCGACACAGGACCCCGGACAATCATCACCGTCTGACAATAATGTTGTTTGGTATGTAGTTGGAGGCGTAGTTGTACTTGCTGCAGCTGCCGCAATAGTATACTACGTACTCAGCAAGAAAAAGAAAAAGGAATAATATAACAAAAGATATATTCTTCTGATTATCTAAAAGAAAAATCCGGCTTTGCCGGATTTTTCTTTTGCCCGAATCGGGCGTGAGAGAAACGCATTTTAAAAAATATTTGTGCTTATAAACAAAAACGGTATTCACGCAAATATTCGATACAGAAAATAAAAGGGATAATAAAAGTTATATAAAATGTTGAAACCATAGTCGGTTTTATGTTAAAATATAACATGAATTTGCAATAGGAGAAATTTTATGAAGATAGAATACAGAAAAGCTGCAGTGAGTGATGCTGAGTTGTTGATTGAGATTTATAATGCTTCGTTTTACGGCGATTATATAAAATACGGTGAGTGCCCTGCTTACGGAAAAACGAAAGAAGTAATGGAGAAGTCAATAATTGAATATCCGAAGTTTATTATTATGTGTGACGGAAAACCGGTTGGCTGTGTCTCGTGCAAAGAAAAAAAGGCAAAAGTATATGAAATCGGCTGTTTATGCGTCATTCCGACATATCAAGGCAAAGGAATAGGCACAAAGGCGATCGAATTTGTAAAGGCTTATTATGAGGATTGGGACAAGCTCACGTTAATAACACCGTCGGATAAGAGCGAAAACATAAAGTTTTATACTGAAAAATGCGGATTTAATATTGTATCGACAGAAAACGACTCAAATGTTGAAGTTGCAAGATTGGTTTTGGAAAGACAGCTTCATGTTTGAAAGCTGTTTGATTTAATAAACGAAAAAACCGCCGAGAGCATTTGAAAGCTTTCGGCGGTATGCTTTTGTGAGCTTATATTATTTGGTTGATTAATAAACAATAGCAAGGAATCTCGGCATACCTTCGTAGCTGAGACTTCTGTTTGCGAAAATCTTGACCTTGTCGCCGACATTCTTTGTGAATGTGTCTGTGCAAAGCTCAACCCAGATAAGTGTTTCATAATCCTTGGACGGAGTTATGTTGACGGTGAGCGCATATCCCGTTTCAACCTTTGTAATATCCTTTATAACTGCGCTGTCTTCCGAATTGAGTTTTAGACCTATTACAAACCACTGCCCTGCATATTTTGTTTCATCCTTTGCAAGATCATTATAATTGCTGTTTATGCCCCATGAAGTTGTTGTGATTTTTTTAATTCCGCCAAGAGAATCCGACAGATTCTTAACGTAGATCGTTTCGTGAATGCCGAGGTCAGTTTTGCACTCAACCAATATTTCGGTCCAGCCGAGGAGTGTACATTCAAGAACAGCTTCAAATGAGCCGTTTCCGTCCTCATCAAATGTTATCGATTGCGTAGTTACGCGCTGAGTATTGACTCCGTAGAATTGGAGATCTGCCTGTGCGCCCGTGAATTTACCGGTTATTTTGACAGTATTGTCAGCGCCTGCCGTCCAAAGAATGTTGTCCAATTCGAGAACTTTTGTCTGTTCCGGATCATGGTCGCTTGAACGTGTCAATTCATAAAGGAACGTGCGAGTGAGGTATTCATCGGACTCGATCGTTACCTCGTATCTGTAAGGATCTTCACTCGGAGGAGTGAGTATATCCATTGAGAATATTCCCGAATCGGAATTGAAGTTCGTATCCGTAAATTCGTCGCCGTTAATATAAATTCTCGAGCCTGACTGAGTTTGGAATGAAATTGTTGTGCTTGTTTTGTACACAATAGCATTGAAGTCTGTCGGACTTATGAGCTCAAAAGGCACCATAGGTGTTGTAATGTCCTTGAGAGTGAATTTGTATGTGTAATCCTGATATCCTTCTTTTCTTACTGTGACAGGTATTTCCGCATCAAACTTTTCGCCCTTTTGAATATAGCTCGGTCTGTACGTGCGGTAAATATCGTATTGTGTGAGGATCATTGATGCCTCACCGTTTTCAACCGGATATTCTTTATTCATAATGAATACTTTATCGCCGTTCGTCTGAACTGTAACCTTGAAGAATTTGTCGCCGTTGATATCGGTATCGTAATGTGAAAATACTTTAGCGTTTAATTCGTATGGGTCATGTGTTGCCACATCGGGAGTGGGTGTATCGGTAGGCTTTATCGGTCCGGAGAACCAGTGATCCAAAAGCTTTATGGTACCCCATATTACGATTATTACAATAAGCAGAACGACCGCAAGAGCTATTGCACGGCTGAGATATACCTCGTTACGCTTCTTTTTCGGGGAGGTGCCGCTTTTTTTGCTTGAAGGACTTATGATAGTCTGCTGATTTCTGTAAGCAGAGCTTGAATATACGGAGCTTATATCTTCGTCTTCAGAAGAATCGTCATATTCATCCGGCTCTTCAGAGTATTCCTCCGGCTCATTTTCGACGGGAGCATCGTAAATTTCTTCTTGTTCCTGCTCGTATGTTGCAGCTTCGTCTTCCTGCCCCTCTTTTTTTGTGTTGGATTGTTTGTTGAGCGGAGTGCCGCAGTTATAACAACAATTAAAGTTATCATTGTTTTTGGTTCCGCACCGTGGGCAAATAATCATATCTATTTATTCCTCCGTAATGATATTGTTTTATACAAAACTATTATATCAAATTATACAAAAAAAAGCAAATCTTTTTTAAATATTACATATCAAAGCGGCATCTTTCATGTCATCATAGCATATTTTAACTGTTTGTTAATAAAATAACACATAAAATTGCATCAGTGTTCAAGTTTAGTATATAAAAAATCAAATTTTTATGGTATAATATATATAACAACAGATGATAGGAGTTGACAGCTTATGCCTGAAGATATATTTCAAACCGATGACAATCATAAAAGACTTTCAATTAAGATAAAAAAGGATGTTTTCTATGAAATGTCTGTGTTCTCGTCATCGTCAAGCAGTGGTTTTTTGTTTGCAGCGTACATGATTCTTGCCGTTATTATGGGAATATTGTCATTTGTACTGTTGCTTATGGGAGGGCTTGCCAATCTGATAATGTTTGCATTTGCCATTGTATGCGGATTGATATGCGCTTTTTTCTATTTTATGGCACAGCATTCAAAAATAGAATACGATTATACACTTACAAACGGCACTCTCGATATAGCAAAAATAATCAACGATAAAAACCGTAAAAAACTCGTTTCCGTCGACGTACCGTCAATATTGGAGATGCAGCCTATTACCTCAAACAATTTCCAGCGATTTTTCAATGACCGCTCGGTTAAAAAGGTAAATATGTTCCTGAACAAGGGAACACATCTGTATTACATGGCAATAAATAAGGAAGGTCAAAAAGTCGTAATAGTTTTTGAGCCTGACCAACAGCTTGTGGAATACATGAAAATTTTCAATCCCGACAATATTATTGCATAAAAGGCACACATTATGAAATCCAATTATTTTGACAATTCCGCAACAACAGAGCCGTGCGATTATGCCATTGAGGCAATGCTCGATGCGGCAAAGAATTTCGGCAATCCGTCCTCACTTCACAGTATGGGCATATCTGCGGAAAATATACTCAAAAGTTCCAGAAAAATACTTGCTCAGTCACTCAAAGTAGAGGATAAATGCTTTTATTTTACATCGTGCGGCACTGAATCCAACAATACCGCCATTATCGGAACAGCTTACAGGAAAAAAAGCATAGGTACTCATATTATAACTACAAAAATAGAGCATCCTTCTGTTCTTAACGCATTCAAATTCCTTGAATCACAAGGCTGGAGCGCAACGTATCTCGATACCGATAAAAACGGCAGAGTTGACCTCGATATGCTCAAGCGCTCTCTTACAAGCAAAACGGTTCTTGTGAGCATGGCTCACGTAAATAATGAAATAGGAACCGTTCAACCGATAGAAGAGGTAGGCAATATTATAAAGCAATCAAATCCGAGGTGCCATTTTCATGTTGACTGCGTGCAGTCGTACATGAAGATACCAATCGATCTGAAAAAAGCAAATGTATCTCTTGCATCCTTCAGCGCGCATAAAATACACGGCTTTAAGGGTTGCGGTGCGCTGTATGTTCAACCGGGCGTAAATATAGATAATATTATTTACGGTGGCGGTCAGGAAAGAGGCATGAGAAGCGGAACGGAAAACGTTGCGGGAATAGCCGCGTTCGGTGCGGCAATACGCTGGAATAACGAAGAAATATCAAAAAAGGGCATAGGTTATCTGGGTAGTCTCCATGATATGCTGTATGATGCCTTTGAAGAATGCGACAATATAACGCTCATGTGCGAGAGAAATGTTTGTGCGCCTCATATTTGCAGTATTTCCGCACGCAATACGCGCGGTGAGGTACTCCTGCACACACTTGAAAAGGAAGGTTTTTTTGTCAGCACGGGTTCGGCGTGTTCATCGCATAAAAGGAATATAAGCCACGTGCTTCAGGCAACAGGCACGCCGCGTGACGTTGCCGAGGGCGTAATAAGGATAAGCCTGTCTTATTCCAATACTCCGGAAGAAGTCAGAGCACTCATTGAGGCTGTAAAAAATGCAGTCAGAGAACTTGAACAGTATATACAAAAGTAAAAAGGGGGAGAATTATGAATACAATACTTATTGCAAAATACGGAGAAATATTTCTTAAGGGACAAAACAGACCGTTTTTTGAAAAGACTTTGCTTCACAATATCCGTATGGCATTAAAGGGCATGGACGGAATTGACATCAGAAAAGAAGTCGGAAGATTTTACATCACGTCCGATGTACAGACAGAGGATACAATTATAGACGCCATAAAAAATATATTCGGCATTACGTCTATATCTGTTGCGTGCAAAATACCGTCCGAAACGGACACAATAGAGCAAAAGCTCATTGAGGTTGCCGGGAATTTTATAAATGATTTGGGCAATGACCGTATTACATTCAAGCTTGAAATAAAGCGTACAAACAAGCTGTTCCCGATGAGCTCACCTGATGCCGCAAAATATTTCGGAAAGGTATTGCTTGACGCATATCCCGATGTGCTGACTGTTGATGTTCACAATCCTCAGCTTACGATAAATGTTGAAATACGTGATGAGACATTCATCATAGAAAGAAATATCAAGTGTCTCGGCGGAATGCCTGTAAGCTCTTCGGGCAAAGGACTTGTTTTGCTCTCGGGCGGAATTGACAGCCCTGTGGCGGCGTATTTTGCCGCAAAAAGAGGCGTTGATATTGAAGCGATACATTTTCACAGCTATCCGTATACGAGCGACAGAGCAAAGGAAAAGGTTATCGACCTGCTCAAAGCACTTAAGCCTTACTGCGGACGCACAAGAATGTTTGTCGTTTCTCTTACGGAAATACAGCGCGAAATACACGCAAAATGTCCTGAAGAGTATATGACAATACTCACGCGCCGCTTTATGATGAAGATTGCAGACAGAGTTGCAAAGGAAAACAACTGCAAGGCGATTTTTACGGGTGAGAGCATAGGTCAGGTTGCAAGCCAGACGCTTGACGGACTTGCGGTTACAAACAATGCGGTAAGTCTGCCTGTTTTAAGACCGCTCATATGTATGGACAAGCAGGAAATAGTGGATATTGCCGTTAAAATCGGAACACATGATATTTCGA
This sequence comes from uncultured Clostridia bacterium, assembly GCA_945918795.1. Lineage (GTDB taxonomy): Bacteria > Bacillota > Clostridia > HGM11327 > HGM11327 > SIG351. The sequence continues at coordinate 19,721 of CAMEIT010000041.1, forward strand.
TTCTTCCTTTTGAGGATTGCTGTACGGTGTTCCAGCCGAAGCATCCTGCAACAAAGCCTCAGCTTGATAAGGTGCTTGCGGCAGAAAGCCTTCTTGATTGCGATGCGCTTATTGAAAACGCAATGAAAACGGTTGAGATTTATACAAATTGAGGTGAAAATATGCGTAAGAATTTCGGAGTAAAGGCGTGGACTTATCCACAGCCCGTGTTCATTATAGCCGCTTATGACGAAAACGGCAAGGCTAATGCAATGAATGCCGCGTGGGGCGGTATAAGTGAAGAAAATCAGATTGCTATATGTATCAGCGCCGGACACAAAACGACAAAGAATATTGAATACAGC
>CAMEIT010000042.1 GCA_945918795.1 uncultured Clostridia bacterium
TCTGTGAACGCCTGCGGGCGAACACAGTTCGCCCCTACCGTGTGTTAGGTAAATATTTTGTGATTTCTCCGCTAATTTTGCACGCCGTTTTGTCTGTCCTTTTTCAGAAACACACCCATGAGAATAAACTCATCGAAGCTTACGTTATTTTAAATCCTTATTCTCGGCAATTATATCGTACAATCCGATAGAACATCTTCTGCCGTCCCACTTTTTGCATATCTCGCACGTACATACTTCATCGCCGTTGCTTGACTGCAAGGATGCGATCGGTGAAAACTGACTGCAGTTGCTTGCCACTATCTTCATATTCGTAATTGCCTTGTCTCTGTTCTTCATAAAAAAAATCCTCCTGTGTTCGAGTATATTATTACCCGAATACAGAAAGATATTCATGTTCAGATATGTAATCAAAAATATATTTTGTCGGCTTTGCAAAATCACGCCGCTTATTTCGGTATCCTGCAATCGGCAAATATACGCTCTTCAAAGGTGGACATTTTGTTTCTTATCTTCTCCACATTATAAGAGGAGCCTGTCCTTATATAATGAATCGGAGCGTATATCAAAACGTCTATCCAAAGCCAATTAAGTCCCTTTACATCCGAAAGCGACTCGGGTATTTCTCTTATGCCCTCAATATTTTCAAACGGTGACAAGGCCGCAATCTTCAATTCTTTTTCGCAAATTTTAAGTGTATCGCTCGTTATTGCAAACTCGATAATATCCGATTTTTTATTACCGTACGGATCGTACCCCGGAATGCTGTTTACAATATTGGCGCTGAGATTCATATGTACGGGGAAATTGACCTTTGCATAAAAGCTGTCAACCATTGAATCAATAATTCCGGAAGTGCAGTCGTTGAGGAAATTCTTCCACTGCCAATCATCCGTCATCAAAACATTTTTGGCATCGTACTTTAAGTCCTCCGCCGCGACCTCAATACCCTTTTCCACATTGAAGCCGCCGTAAAGATATTTCCCACTGCACCAGAAGCAAAGCTTTTCGTTACCGAAAGAAGGCCACGCTGTAGACGGAACAACCCACCATTTTGTATCCTCCGGTCTGAAACGATTCCACGGTCTTGCGGTAAAACCTCTGTAATCGTTCTTAAGAAGCTCGGTATATTCATGGATAAATTTTTTTATGCTGAAAGCATTATGTGACACGACACTTCTCCTCTTGGAATACATTCTTTACGGTAATATATATTATACCACAAAATACTGTTTTTTGTTAATAAAAATTGATTTTTCTTACAAAAAGAGGCAAATTATTTACTTTTTGCAAAACTCGTGTAAATTTCTTGTTAATATTTCATAAGCTCGCGTGCGTGCTGTCTTGCCGCATCCGTAACCGTACTGCCCGAAATCATGCCTGCGATATGCTCTATTCTCTCGCACTCTTCAAGAAGCTTTACATTTGTTACGGTTTTGCCGTTATTCTGCGTCTTGCTGACGTAAAAATGAGAATCCGCAAGTGCCGCAATCTGCGCCTGATGCGTTATACATATTATCTGATGACTGCGCGACAAGGCATACATTTTTTCTCCCGCCGCTCTTGCCACGGCACCGCTTATTCCCGTATCTATTTCATCGAATATCATAGTCGGTATTCCGTCAATTTCGGCAAGCGCGCTTTTTATCGAGAGCATTATTCTCGACACCTCGCCACCGGATGCAGTTTTCGCAAGAGGCTTCATAGGCTCTCCCGGGTTTGTCGAAATCAAAAACTCAACAGAATCATAGCCCGACGGCGACACATTATCTTTATCAACGGTTATTTCGGCACAGAAGCTGACTTTCTTCATTCCGAGGTAACGAAGCTCATCGACAATTCTCTCCTGAAGCCTTTTTGCCGCCTGTTCTCTTTTTTCATGAAGAATATCGCACTCTTTTATGAGGCTTGTGTAGAGGGCTTTCTCATTTGCACGCAGTTGTTCGAGATTATCCATATTATATTCCATCGATGCAAGCTGCTCCTTGAGATTGTCCTTGAATGCAAGTACGTTTTCAATCGTTTTGCCGTATTTGCGTTTAAGCGAATTGATAAGGTACAGCCTGTCATCCGTTTTTTCAAGCTCATCGGGAGCAAAGGAAGCATATTTTGCCGATTTTCTTATCTGATCCGACAGATCCTCAAGCTCATAATACACAGTATCGGCAGTATCATAAAGCTCGCTGTATTCTTCGGAAAAATCCGAAATATCTCTGAGCTTATCCTTTGCCGTGCGCATAAGATCGATCGCTCCTCCGTCGCGTTTTGCGGAATTAAGGCACACATATGCGTATTCAAGTGCTTCTATTATTGCCTTTGAATTCTTGAGCAGCTGTTTTTTTTCGGCAAGCTCATCATCCTCGCCTATTTTCAGATCTGCATCCTCAATCTCGCTTATCTGATATTCCATAAGCTCCTTGTTGCGCTCAAAATCTTCAGCGCCCGTATCTATCTCTTCTATCTTTTTCACAAGCTCGCGCCACTGATAGTAAAGCTTTGAGACCTTCTGTTGAACATCCTGAATTTCTCCGTCAAAGCTGTCCAAAAATCCCATATGATACGCCTTGTTAAGAAGAGATTGGTGCTGATGCTGACCGTGAATATCGATAAGCAGCTCCGATATATCCTTAAGCGTGTTTATCGGAACAGGCTTGCCGTTTATACGATTCACGTTTCTGCCGTTTGAATATACCTGCCTTGAAATAAAAAGCTCCGATTCATCCTCATCAAATATGTCAAGCTCGCGGAGTGCATTTATAAGCTTTTCGTTTCCGTCAACGGTAAATACAGCATCAACCGACGCCGCGTTTTCGCCTGTGCGTATAAGCTCTCTGTCGGCGCGCGCACCGAGCACAAGATTAATTGCATCTATTATTATAGATTTTCCTGCTCCTGTCTCGCCCGTCAGAATGTTGAAGCCGTCTGTGAATTCTATGCTTATATCGTCGATTATAGCCAAATTCTTTATATTAAGCTGCCATAACATATAATATTTACCGTTCCTTTATATTTGATCAGAAGCAATAACCGATCATCTGTTGATCGAAATTATATTTTTGCCATTTCATTCAGCGTTTTTGCCATTTCCTTTGCCTGTTCGCTGTCGGTAACGGCAACAAAAATCGTATCATCTCCCGCAATACAGCCGAGCACGTCCGGGAAATCGAGCACGTCTATTGCGCTTGCCGCACCCACCGCGCCTGCCGGTATCGTTTTTACTATTATCAGGTTTCCTGCCGGCACAACCGAGAGCACCGATTGTGCAAATACCTCTTTCAGGCGCTCCAGATACGAGCCGCCCTCCTTTGGCTGTGCATATTTGTATACGCCGCTCTCATCGAGCACCTTGACAAGCCTCAGCTCCCTGATGTCACGCGAAATTGTACCTTGAGTGCAATCAAAGCCTGCCTGCTTAAGCCCCTCGACAAGCTCCTCCTGCGTCTGAACTATATTGCTGTTTATTATACTGAGTATACATTTGTGTCTTTTATTTTTCATATAAATGCGTTCCTTTCATGGGAATCATACCGTAAATTCAATCACGTCTTATGTTGTATATCAATTTCTCACGCATTCTGTCAAAGAAGCCGTGTTCGTTCAGCTTATAGAATTTTGCCGTTTTAGACGATTTCATTATTTTTATCTCGTTTTCTTCGGCGCAAAGCTTCCTGTTCTGCCAATCCGAAGCAAGAATAACGTCGCCCTTAAGCGATTTTATCGTAATAACGTCATCCGCATTTACGACAATAGGTCTTGCCGTAATTGAATGAGGGCATATAGGCGTAATGAGCAGACAGTTTGCGTTCGGATATACTATCGGACCGCCCGCAGAAAGAGAATATGCCGAAGCACCCGTAGGCGTTGATACGATTATTCCGTCCGCATCAAATCTACCCGCCTGGTCTGAATTTATATATACGGAAACATGAACCATGTTTTCCCTGTCCTCGCTTATAACGCAAAACTCATTTATTGCCGTATTGACCTCGCCGGCGCAATCGGCTTCAATCATGAGCCTTTCCTGTATATTGCCCTTGTCCTCCATAATCATGGCAACAGCATCCTCAAACTCGCCAAGCTCCACTTCGCTCAAAAAGCCGAGCGTGCCTATGTTTACACTGAAAAGAGGTATATTTATATCGGATATATTTCTTACAACAGATAATATCGTACCGTCTCCTCCGAGGACTATCAAAAGCGACGTTCCCGACAGATCGTCGGATACGTTTTCGACTTTTCTGCATTTCAGCCCGAATTTTCCGAGCACCTCGAGCACCTTTCGGGAAGCCTTAGAGTTCGGATCCTTTTTCGGGTTTGCATATACGCTTATTATACCGTTTTTATCAATCATTTAGACTCCTTTTCGCAAAGCGTCAAAAGCCTGACGCACGACTCCGTCTATTATTTTATCATTAATATTATACACATTTTTATCGGATTTGTCAAAATAAATAAGATATTCCACATTTCCGTCTCCGCCCGTTATAGGCGAATACGTAAGTTTGGTTGCCGTATATCCGTAAAGCAGAGCAAAATCCGCAATTTTCCTTATTACCGATGCGTGAACCTTTTTATCGTTCACAATTCCGTTTTTGTTGAGGTGTTCCTTGCCTGCCTCAAACTGAGGTTTTATAAGAACTATATAAAACGCCTTATCGCTTACAACCTCAAACAGTCTTTTCAAAACAAGCTCTGCCGATATGAACGATACATCCATTACCACGCCGCCCAAAGAATCCATCCAATCGTATTTGTCAATATATCTTATGTTTGTGTTTTCAATGGATACGACTCTTTCATCATTTAACAGCTTTTCCTGAAGCTGTGATGTTCCGACGTCTACCGCCCACACCTTTTCTGCTCCGTGCTGTAAAAGGCAGTCTGTAAAACCTCCCGTTGAAGCACCGCAGTCCATAAAGCTCATGCCTTTAACGTTTATTTTGAAATCTTCTATTGCTTTTTCAAGCTTATATCCGCCCCTGCTGACATAGCGCTCGCGCTCTGCCGAAATCAAAGCGTCGGCATCTACCGTTTTGGATGGCTTTGTAAGCACTTTCCCGTTTACGGTCACTCTGCCGGATTCAATAAGTCTTTTCGCATTTTCCCTTGACGGCGCAAGTCCGCGCTCGACAAGCATAACGTCAATGCGTTTTTGCTCCATTACAATATTTCCTCCAAAACAGCTCCGGCAATATCATTTGCAGTCATGCCGCATATACCGTATATTTCACTTATGTTTCCGTGAGGAACAAAATTATCGGGTATACCTATGTGCTTTACTTTTATATCTCCCGATTTTTCCGCCGCAAACGAGCTTAATGTGCTGCCGATTCCTCCCGAGATGCACCCGTCCTCAGCCGTCACCCACAGCTTTATTGCTTTCATTTTATTCAGTATTGTCTCGTCCTTCGGTTTTATGCACAGCATATTTACAACGACAATATCAACGCCCAATTTTGAGCATATCTCCTTTGCCTTGAGTGCATTTGCAACCATTGTGCCGCACGCAAACACAACCGCCTTTTCATTTCCCGTCATCATCGTGTGCCGCCATGAGAATACGTCCTCACATTCTATTTCATGCTCGCAAGGACACATTTTCGAGTATCTTATTGCAACGGGAGTTTTTGCTTTGGAAGCATAATCAAGCGCATGGGACAGCTCACTCAATGTGGACGGCGCAAACAGAGTCATGTTCGGAATATGCTGTAAAAAAGCAATATCAAACTGTCCGTTGTGTGTTTCTCCGTCTCTGCCCGATATGCCTGCTCTGTCAATGCAGAAAACGACCGGGAGCTTTTGTATGCAGACGTCATGTATTATCTGGTCGTATGCTCTCTGCAAAAATGACGAGTAAACAGCCACAAACGGCTTTTTGCCGCTTATTGCAAGCCCTGCCGCAAACGTAACGGCGTGCTGCTCCGCAATGCCGACATCAAAAAAGCGTTCGGGGAACTTCACTTCAAACTCGGAAAGACCCGTGCCGTCGGCCATTGCCGCAGTAATTGCCGTAATTCGTTCATCAGCCTCGGCAAGCTCGCAAAGCTTTTTGCCAAACGCAAGTGAAAACGAAGTCGGAGTATTTTGTTCGTCCGACAGCTTTGCACCGGCACATTTTATATCGCAATTTTCAGATACGGAATGATATTTCTCGGGATTGCCCTCGATGATCTCGTTGCCCTTTCCCTTTTTGGTTTTTACGTGGATAAGCACGGGCGTATCAAAATCCTTGGCACGCTCGAATATCTTTATCATTTTTTTGATATTATGACCGTCAACCGTTCCTATATAATTGATGTTCAGCTCCTCAAACCACACATTCGGTATAAAAACAGCCTTAATTACGGACTTTATGCGTTCAACAACATTTACGAGGAAATTTCCGATAACGGGCACCTTTGAAAGGCTCTTTTTAACAACAAGCTTTGTTAAATTATATCGTTTGCTTGAACGTATTTTTGCAAAATAATGGCTCAATGCTCCGACATTTTTCGAAATTGACATCTCGTTGTCGTTAAGTATAATCATCATCGGAATATTTTCATTGCCGCAGTTATTGAGTCCCTCAAATGCGAGTCCGCCCGTCATCGAGCCGTCGCCCACAACAGCCGCAACCGTATATGTTTCTCCGTTTAACGTTCTTGCAACAGCCATTCCGAGTGCCGCGGATATTGCGGTGGAGCTGTGCCCCGTGCCGAACGAATCATATTCGCTTTCATCGGGTTTCGGAAAGCCGCTCAATCCCCCGAGCTTACGCATTGTTTCCATTTTGCCGAATCTGCCCGTGAGCATTTTATGTACGTATGTCTGATGCCCCACATCCCATACTATTTTATCCTCAGGTGCATTGAGTGCATAATGCAACGCGATCGTAAGCTCCACAACACCCAAATTTGCCGCAAGGTGTCCGCCTGTTATCGGAACAGTTCTCATCAGCTCGCCTCTTATTTCCGATGCGAGCTGCTTAAGCTGTCGTTCATCTAATGTTTTGAGATCCGCGGGAGAATTAATACTGTCAAGAATCATATTGAAAGTCCTGTTGTTTCCGTTTTATTTTTCCGTCTTAAGCTTATTGCCGTTTGTTTTAATCCCATTCAATTTCAGCCGAGCGGCAAGCGTCCTTGCTCTGCAATATTTGAGCCGCATACCAAACAAAACACGACCGGTCAAAAAAACGCAGTCATGTTTTGCACATTGTTATTCAGTTGATTTCAATAAAACAAAGCCTGTCATGGGCTGAATATTTTTACGTGCCGTTTTTTATATATTAATTATAACATAATACGACAATATTATCAACCCAAATAATAATCGCATACTCCGCAATAAAGCGCATATGCAAAAGCATTTCGCGTCTGAGGATTCAGAAGTTTTATCCTGTCATAGCTGTTTGTGACGTACCCCGTTTCAACAAGCACGCACGGAATATTTATTTCCCTCAATACCCACAGATCGGAATCCTTGATAACGGAATTCTTTCCGTTTTCAAGCGGTATCACATTATCCATCGCCGTCTTTATGCTCGAGGCGAATTTTGCTCTTTGAGCTATGTTATATCTAGAATAATAATATTTGTTGACTCCGTAGTTGTTGTTTGAGGAATTGATATTTCTCACGTAAATTTCGGTTCCGTTTACGTAGTCGGCATTATCCACGCCGTTTATATGCACGGATATGAAAATATATTTGTCATTGCACTTCTCGCCCGTAATATCAAGTATTTCTTTCAGATCGGGATTAATTATCTTGTTTCCGTTTGCATCGTAAGCTTTTTCCCAAATACCTTCGTATTCCGTATTGGGAGAATCCAAATTCACTTTAAGCAGTTCTCTGTAATATTCAAGCTTATCTTTGTATTCGATAAGTTCATTCAGTCTTGCCTTGTATTTTTCTTCATACAAATCCATATCCACTCCCAGCTGTCGGAAGTAGTACGCATTCATAATTAACTCATATTCTTCCCTCAATGCCTCCGCTTGGACTTCAAGCTCCGTCAAGCTTTTCTTTGCATTGACGTATTCCGTTGATGCCTTGCCGAATTCATCAAGCATCGCTTCGGCATATTGTTTTGCGTCATTAAGAGGCTTGAGCATATTGTTTATATTTTGAAGTAATGCTTGTGCCCTCTGAGTAAGTCCCGTAGTATCGATTTTCTCGAGCGAATTTACGGCATCGATTTTTGCGAGCAGCTTTTGAATTTCGCTTTCCGTCTCGTCGTATTGATCCGACAGAATAACATCGTTTACGAGTGCGCTTCTGTACGTAAGCGATATGGCACTGTCATCGGTCCTTGTCATTATAACACGCGCTCCTGCTTTTTCAAGCATAGCCTTGAGTCTGTACGACGCTTCCAGAACTGCTGTTTTTTCAACAAGAGAGCCTTTCGCCGTACCCGTGGCATTGCCGCCGTGACCTGCATCGACAAATACGGTGATTCCCTCGAGTATCCCTGCGGGAATTTCATACTTTTCAATAGACATAGCCTTGATGCCGTTTGGAGAATACAAAGCATCTATTGTTTCCCGAGTTAAATCTTGGGTCCTTTCAATACCGACAACATCCTGAAACTCATTGAGCGCAATCAAGGTCAGATTGTTGAACGATCCCGTCGCGCCTCCGCAATAAAATCCCAGCTGAGTAAGGCGACCCTGTAATGCTCGCACCTCATCAGACCCGTAAGTGCCGTATTTGATTTCGCCTTTTATGGGGCATTCTATCGTCCACGCATACGGATATTCACCCGTACCCTCATCAAGCGTGTATATATAATATTCTTCACTCTGCGGCGGAGCATCGGGAGACGCGCTCGGTGATGCTGTTTGAGTGGGAGACGGCGTATACAAAGGAGAAAGCGTATAACCGGGCGTCGGCCGAATGGTTATGTCGGGGCTTTCGGCGAGGATCGTTTCTTGCGGCAAAATGCCGCAGCCCGCCGTAAAAAATGCACATATAAGAATAATTGCGGTCTTGAATATTTTTTTCATATTATAATATCAATTCTTTCCTATCATTCTGTTGAATTCGTTTTCGTCAATTACGGTAATTCCGAGTTTATTTGCCTTTTCAAGCTTTGAGCCTGCCGCCTCACCCGCAAGCACATAATCCGTATTCTTTGAGACAGAGCCTGTGACAATTCCTCCGTTTTGTTCAATAAGCAAAGATGCTTGTGAGCGTGTATACGTAGGAAGTGTTCCCGTGAGTACAAACGTTTTTCCCGAAACAGCCTCGTTATACGTAGCCGTCTTTTTCTTTTCAGCCGTTACAGATACGCCGTATTCCTTGAGGCGGTTGATTATGGCTATATTTTTCGGCTGGTCAAAGTAATTTCTCACAGAAACGGCAATCGCCTCTCCTACATCCTCAACAGCCTTAAGCTCGTCAAGCGGAGCCGATATTATTCCGTCTATATTGCCGTATTTATCGGCTATACTCTGCGCCGTGCCCTTGCCTGCATAACGTATTCCCAACGCATACAGCAGCCTTTGAAGCCCTGCCGACTTGCTTTTTTCAATCGCATTTATTATGTTTTCTGCGCTTTTTTGCCCCATTCTGTCCATGTTTGCAATATCTTCGGCTTTAAGCGTATATAAATCCGCAACGTCCTTTACCAAGCCCTCTTCAAAAAGCCTCTGTACCACCTGCTCGCCGAGTCCCGTTATATCCATAGCGTCCCTGCTTACAAAGTGGATCATAAGCCTTACCGTCTGTGCCGGGCAGTCCGCATTTGTACAGTACGTTGCCGCGCGCCCCACCTCTCTTACAAGCACGCTTCCGCATTCGGGACAGCGCTCGGGCATTTCAAACGGCTTTTGAGTACCGTCTCTTTTTTCTTTTACGACAGACACCACCTCGGGAATTATTTCCCCTGCCTTTTGTATTATTACTCTGTCGCCTATTCTTATATCCTTTTCTCTTATAAAATCCTCGTTGTGAAGTGTTGCTCTTGCAACGTTTGTTCCCGCAATAAAAACGCTTTCAAGCTCTGCCGTCGGAGTAATAACTCCCGTTCTGCCCACCTGGAAAGTAATGTCCTTCAGAAGCGTTTCCTTTTGTTCCGCAGGAAACTTGTACGCAACTGCCCACCTCGGAGCTTTTGCGGTGTAACCGAGCACCTCTCTTTGTGCAAGGTCATTTACCTTGAGCACAAGACCGTCTATGTCATAATCGAGAGAATATCTTTTCACTCTCCATTCCTCGCAAATGCTTCTCATTTCTTCGCCCGATGATATTATTGCTATCGGGTGTATCGTTTTGAAGCCGAGTGATGAAAGATATTCAAGTCCCTCGACGTGAGTTTTCAATTCCTTATCGGTTTTTTGAGTATTAAAAACGAATATATCAAGATTTCTCTTTGCGGTAACTGAAGAATCCTGCTGGCGCAACGAACCTGCAGCGGCGTTTCGCGGATTGGCGAAAAGCGGCAGACCGTCAATTTCTCTCTGCCTGTTCAATTTTTCAAACGACGCCTTATTCATATACACCTCTCCCCTAACTGTTATGTCAACAGGCTCGAGAAGTCTTAAAGGAATCGTTTTTATCGTTTTGATATTGGCAGTCACGTCCTCGCCGACAACGCCGTCTCCTCTTGTAACGCCGCGTGTGAGAATACCCTTTTCATACGTGAGCGCCACCGAAAGTCCGTCAATTTTGAACTCCACCGCAAATTGAGGATCATTCACAAGCTTTGCCGTTCTCTGTATAAAATCGTCAATCTCTGAGACATTGTACGTATTTCCCAAGCTCAACAAAGGAACCTCATGCGTTACGGCTTCAAATGAATCCGATACCGTGCCGCCCACTCTTTTTGTAGGCGAATCGGGTGAGGCAAACTGAGGATATTCAGCCTCGAGCCTTTCAAGCTCTTTCAGCATGAAATCATATTCAGTATCCGATATTTCAGGCGCGTCCTTTACATAATAAAGGTACTCGTGTCTGAGAAGCTCGTTTTTCAGATTTTCCATTTTACTTTGTATATCCATATACCTATCCTCCGTCCGCATTCAATACTCTTATAAATCAAGGATTTATCCGTTTTATTTTTACTTCACCAACAAGTATTGCCGATATATTTGTCCTGCATACATATAATCAGTCTATTATTTTGAGTACGGCAAGCGCCGCATCAAATCGCTTTACGCCTACGCCGTCAAACATAATTTCGAGCACCGTAACGCCGCCCTGCGACGAAATATTCTGTATAGTGCCTGTCCCATATCTTGTATGCTGTACTCTGTTGCCTACATTATACTTTGAAGAGACAGCCGTTGACTGAGGCGCCGTATTCCTAAACGATGATGTATCAATGGGTCTGCCGAATGACGGCGTTTTTCTTGTCTGCCCCGATTTTTCGGTATCGTCAAAAGAATATGACAGTCTCTGTTTTGGTCCGCGGTCCTGAGGGCTTACAAATTTTATGCACTCCTTCGGCAGTTCGTTAATAAATTCGGACTTCAAAGTCGATTCGCGGTCTTTGAATTTCCACCTGCTGTTTGCCCATGTGACGTACAAAAGCTTTTTGGCACGGGTAATTCCGACATAAAACAGTCTGCGTTCCTCTTCCTTTTTTGCTTCTTCGTCATACGTAAGCGGAAACAGCCCCTGTTCCATTCCCGTAAGGAAAACTACCGGATATTCACAGCCCTTTGCCGCGTGTATTGTCATAAGACTTACGCCCGCTTTGCCGAGGTCATCCGTATCGGATGAAAGAGCCATGTTTTCCAAAAAGCCTGCCAAAGTCGCGTTCTCGCTGTTATCCTTTGTGTATTGTGCGGCAGCCGCCACAAATTCACCTATATTTGCTATTCTTTCCTCTTTTTGCTTATCGCTTGACTCTTTGAGCCATTCCATATAGCCCGACATTTCAAGGAGCTTTTCGATTATCTCCACCGGAGACAAAATTCCGTCCTCTGCCGAAAGCTCAAGGAATATGTTGCAAAAATCTCCGAGTCTCGCACACATTTTCTCCGGCAGAATGTTGTACTCTGCCGCGTCCATCATGGTAACGAAAAGACTTTGTTCATTGTTTTGCGCTGTTTCGGTAAGCTTTTCCATAGTTTTATCGCCTATGCCGCGCGGAGGAACGTTTAATACTCTTTTTAAGCTTTCCTCGTCCCTGTCGTTAACTATAAATCTCAAATATGAAATTATATCTTTTATTTCCTTGCGCTCGTAAAAGCGAAGGCTGCCTACCATATTATATTTAAGGCCGTACTTCACAAATACGTCCTCAAGCGTTCTCGATTGGAAGTTTGTGCGGTACATTACGGCAAAATCATTGTATTTATACTCGCCCGAATCGACAAGGCTCTTTATCTGTCTGCAAACAAATTCAGCCTCGGCAGTTTCGTCGTACGTATTGCACAAAATAACAGGCTCTCCCTTTCCTATTTCGGTAAAAAGAGTCTTGTCCATTCTTTTCGTGTTATGCTTTATAACTGCATTTGCGGATCTTATTATATAATCGGTAGAGCGGTAATTCTGTTCAAGCTTTATCACCGCCGCATTTTCAAACGACTTTTCAAAATTAAGTATGTTTGTGATGTCCGCTCCGCGCCAGCCGTAAATAGATTGGTCGTCATCACCGACGACGCATATGTTCTTGTAATATGACGAAAGCAGTCTCACAAATTGGAACTGCGGTTCATTTGTGTCCTGATACTCGTCCACCATTACATACTTGAACTTGCGTCTGTAATAATCGAGAACGTCCTCATGCTCGGCAAGAAGCTCCAACGCCTTTAATATTATATCATCAAAATCAAGCGCGTTATTGCTTTTGAGTGTCGCGGTATAATCAAGATAAACCTGTGCAATTTTCTTGTCTTTGAAATCAGTCTCCGACATACGCATATATTCTTCCGGAGATATAAGCCTGTTTTTCAGGTCGGATATCTTTGAACGCAAAGAAGATATTGATACGTATTTCGTATCAATACCTGCCTTTTGCGACAATTCGGTAAGTAATTTCTTTTTATCGTCCTCGTCGTATATTACAAAATTGTTATCATAGCCCACAAGCTTTGCGTCTCGTCTCAATATCCTGAGCGATATGGAGTGGAAAGTGCCCACCCACATACCTGTGCCGTCCTCGCCTATGAGAGTATTTATTCTTTCCTTCATTTCATTTGCGGCATTGTTTGTAAATGTCACAGCGAGTATTGATGAGGGATATACATTTTTTTCTTTTACGAGATACGCTATACGCCGCGTCATAACAGTCGTCTTGCCGCTTCCCGCCCCTGCCAATATAAGCAGCGGTCCCTCGGTATGTAATACAGCCTGTTTCTGACGCTCATTCAAATTATTCAACAGATTCATATATTTTTCTTCTGTTCCTATCACATTATTTCTCTATTGTATATTTTATCACCCAACCACCGCGTTGTCAAGATACTCAATCAGCTCAAAAACAGAGGTTATGTAAGTATTTTTCAGACGTGATTTCAGTTCGATGTCACTTTCAAGCTTCAAGAGCCCCGATATGTCCGAATAATAAGCTTCACACAGCGTTTTTGCATTTGCAGATATCTCGTGTTGCTCTGCGAAAAGCGAAAACGTATCTTTATTTGATTCTATCAGGCTGAGCAGTTCGCGAAGCTGATTTTTCAATTCGATCCTGTCTATCTCACCCTTGTCGAATTTATAAATTATCTCTTCAATTTCGTCTGTCGCTTTGATTACGCCGTTATATGCGGTCTCTATTTTATTTATGCTTTCCTCGCTGCCGCTAATATTCATTGTCATGCCGTTGTGTGAAAAGCACTTCAGCAGTGTTGAATACCCTTGCGTTTTCAAATTTGTCACGACGGTTTTTGCGTCATTGCCGTTGCTGTAACACATTGCAAATACATAAAATTTTCCGTCCGTATTCTTTATGTAACCTGCACCGCCCAAAGCTGCTATCGAATCGGCACACGTTTTTGCATTATCTTCATTTGAAAACATTCCGAACTGCACAAAATAATAGTCTTTTGCTTCTATTTTAATTACGCCTCCTGTCGACGTCTCCTCCGGCGGCGTGTTTTTTGGCTGTTCCGGCGTTGCTGTCGGCTGTGTCACTATTATTTTCGTATCGCTCGGTTCAGAGCTTGCATTCACGCCTGTGTCCTTAAATATATTATCGCTCACTGCTCTGCCTGTCAAAACGGCAAGCGCAACGAATATTGCTATCCCCGCAAGCAAAGTAACGTTAATAAACGCTGCTTTTGAAATAAAAATAGGCTTTGTTCTTCTTATCCTGAAATTTCTCATAACGGCTTTTTCCTTTCAATTGAATTAGTCGCTATATATCTATTCACATTGTCCGAATTTTAGTATACATTTTTTTGTTTTCAAAAAAGTATTTTGTCGGACAAGTATTTCGGGCAAGAAACATCAATATCCGTTAATATACATTTTATTCTTGTGTCGGGAAAAACATTTATAAATATGGCTATATTAATAGCGGAAATATTCTGAGCTGTATATGACGCAGTATGAAGGATTTGCCATATAAATCACGGCAATTAATATTTTCTCAAAAAAAGTCCATAAAAAAGTCTTATCGGGGCGAACTGTTTTCTTGTCGTCCCGATAAGATTTTTCAAGGCAAGTGTAGTTTAATATAAAACAATAAACAGCACTACCAAACGCCTATATCCGTTTGATACATTCAGCTAATCTTTTATCAGTAAGTATCTCGACGGAGCTCCATATGACTGCTCGCCTTCAAAATATGCGACCTTCCCATGTACAAGCGATATTAAAAAAGGTCCGAAAAACACACATGACTCCAATGCAGCCGATAATTCCATAAATTTTCCGTCGTCTTCACCAACGCTTAAAACATAGCATTCTTGTGATGTATTATAAACCTCTGCTCACAAGAACTTATTTTCTCTTTTATTTCGAAACAGAATCGTGTATCAATATAATGTTCAAGCTTCCATACACAACCCTCTCTTTTATCCGGCTTTGATAATTCATATAAAACCCGTTCTTTTTTCCTGTCTGCAATAAACGCATTGATTATGAGTTTTTCTGTTTGTATATCCATAGCTATCCCCTCATTTCTTTTGCTCTTTTTCAATTCGTCTCATTTCATCAATCGAAATTCGTTTTTCGCACGTCGGGCAATAAAACTCTGTCCAAATTAATTCCACGTCACCAACCATAAACGAATCACCTGATGAAAAACCGTAATTCTCTGCTTCAGGAGACCTTGAATTAACTATTTTCGAAGCTTTTATACGAGTCAATTTAGTTCCGCATGACGGGCAATAATGCTTTTTGAATACTGTATAAAAAACGGCGTTATTAAAATACTTTTTTCCAACTATCATATATACCTCCTATTCGGTGTGATTAATACGAAAGAGTCCCCTCTGCCAATCAAATCACTTGCATCGGTATTCGTCTCAAATCTACTTTAACGATTATAATCATTATGCACAAACAGCCTGTTGTGCAATATTCAAAGGTCTGCCTCATTCCAATGTTCTTTACGAAGATGTTTTTCTCAATAAAGCCCCTTTTTCTACCTTAATTCCCTTTGATTATATTATTGTGCTTTTTTTGCAAAGGCATATTGTCGGAATCCATTTTTCATTAATATAACTGCTAAACACGGTCTTTTCGAAATCCTCCGGTTGAATTGTATAGTAGTCATAATCTTCAAGCTCCGCCTCCCCAAATGAAATATAAATTTCCACACATGAAACATATTCGTATTTAAGTAATTCATTCAGTATGTTTTTTAATTTGCCAATATCATTCCTTAGTTTATCAAATGACGGTTTTTCATTTGGCGGGTAGTAAATCGGTTCCATAAAACGATCACAATTCGAAACCAAAAAATTATCTGATATAGTAAAAAGAATGTTCGTAATATCGAATTTCACATTTGGGATTCCCGTTCTGCTCTTAAAATCAATTCCGACATTATTTTCTGCGCAAGTTTTTACTATATCGAAATTAAAGGTTTTATCATTGATGTAAGCATCCCAATTGTTTACCGTAATTTTGCCCCATATTAAGGTACTCATAAATTCATCCTTTCCTCCAATTAACTGATCATTATAAATCGGTATAACAGCTTCTCGCACAACACTGCGTGCGGAATTTGAAGCCTATCGGTGAGAAGTCCGATTATTCTTTTCGTGCCTTATATTCTCAAAGAGACATTTCTTTTTCAAAAGCTCAACGTCATCATGTGAATAACCTTTTGACAAAATATAATCTTGTATATCTTTTTCGTTAATTTCCAAAGGCGAACTCGCCGAGCCGAACCATAATTTCCGAAATTTAATGATTTGCTTTAATCTCAAGCACACTGTATTTGCGGAAAATTCAGGTTCTTCCATATCATCGGTTAATACATTATCCAATAATATAAACACATCAGAAGTATACCACCCGACTATATCCTCAATACAAGCGCTTAATTCTTCGTTGATCGTTTTGTTATCCAAATGTCACTCGCCCCTTACCTTAAATATTCTAAACAGTATCTCTTATCATTCTATTCACAATTATCTGTGCCAAGCATTTTATTCCGAACACTTTCATGTATGCGCTTCCATATTTCCCGCAATATACCGTATTATAATTTTATTATACATTATTTTCCGGCACTGTCAAGTGCTTTATATTCAGAAATTCGAAAAAATCACCCCCCGACGTATACTCTGATTTTGAAATAAAAAAACCTCGCAGGTTTTACCCTGCAAGGTCAGCACTTCATTTTAGGCTTCGGTTATCCATATTATTTCGGAACCCACATATTCAATTTCCACATTAATGCCTTCGGACATAAGCTGTTCGCCTGTAGCTGTTATGTTTTGTTCCGGGCGATCCTCAAACGTGAGACTGTACAGAGTATTTTTATCAAGTCCTTTCAAAGCTACGTTCTTAACCTTTTCCGCCTCGGCAGAAGGCTTGAACAAGAACACTGCGCCTTTTATTTCGTTTTCGGAATCTTTATCCGCATACATAATGCCATCCCAGTTTATGCCGTCCGGTCTCGGAAGTATGTGGTATAAGTTTCCGTCCCGCATTAGAGGACGTATTTTTTCAGAAAACATATGCGCATATTCCTCATAATAATCGAGCAGGAGTGTAACGGTCCATGAACCCCACATAGGTGCTCCCAGAACTGTTGAACGGAAGCCCATATCCAATACTGCCGAATGTAAATCAAAATCATCTGGGTAGTCTGCCTCATCGTATTTTGGCAGGCAAGTTTCAATATACGTGTTGAATGTATCCGGATTGCATGGAAGCTGCAACTGTGCAGGATGAATTATATATGTACTGTCATAGAACGAAATTCTGAGGCTCAAATAATTTGAAGTATCATCACAATTTATGACGGTCGCTACCGTTGCAGTGGAAA
Source organism: uncultured Clostridia bacterium (assembly GCA_945918795.1). Lineage (GTDB taxonomy): Bacteria > Bacillota > Clostridia > HGM11327 > HGM11327 > SIG351. The sequence continues at coordinate 17,372 of CAMEIT010000042.1, forward strand.
GGTCTTTTAAACCGCCTCCGGAAGAGCAACTTTCATATCTGAATCCGTCCACATTTTCCTGAAGATACTCGATAATTTCATGGAATCCCTCTTCACACCAGAACATAACATCAGTACCATCTGCAGTGTGGCGGTTTTCTTTGTTTGACGAAAAGCATATTGGTTCAAAATCGCTTCGCCACGTTTTTACATTATTATTTTTCATAAATTCTGCCAATGCGTTTTTAAGATATGCCACACATTCCTCATTTCCGAGGTCTGCCGATGCACTCGATGCACCGCCAACTACAACTCTGTTTGAAAACCATTCCGGATGTATCAATGAGCTGAATTCGCCGCCTTCGGTTGTTGGGTTGCCATTCAAATCAATACTGTCATGCAGAAGAATATATACAGTCCAGTTAAGGCCTTTTTCAAGAGCGAGTTTTCCGAATTCTTCCATAGTTTTGCAACCGTACATCTCAAGCACGCCCATATAAGCAGGATTCCTTAATTCCCAGGAGCCTTCAAAAGAATAAGGTGCTTGAAAACTGTGCGTTGTCCACCAACCATAATCCCATTTAATGGATTCTAAGCCGTAATCGATAGCATCGAGACCGTTTTGCATATCCATCTGAGATAAGGGCTCATTCGGATTGTCTCTGATGCTATCGGGAGCCTTACACTTGAAGAACCATGATTTGAAAACATTGCTTCCGTCATCGACATCTCCGTCATATACGCCAATGTATATGGGAGATAAGCCGAGTACCTGTCCGCTTGTCAGCTTCGTTCTGAATATACAACTGTCATCGTTTTCGGCATAATCAAGAGCTGCTGAAAGTGTCAGAGAATATTTGTCCTCCGATCTTCTTGCGGCAACTCTTCCCGACGAGGATTCAATAGCAATATATGCTCCGCATTCCGAGTTTACGTCTGCATAAAGCATAGGTATGTAAGCTTCAAAATCTACGTTTTTTGCCGTTGTAAAAGCAATGTCATTAATATACGGAAAGCCTTTTTCCGAATCATATTTATATGTATTCTTGTATATTCCGGTTCCTTCCACAAAATTTCCGTCGCCGGTATATGCGCCGCCTTCTGATGTTAAGCCTTCTTTTTTGAAGGACCATACCGTTACGTCTTTTTCCATTGACCGAAGCGTAAATGAAGCGTAGTCTCTCGGAATAATATAATAAGAAGCATCGGCGTCCTCCGGATTTACATTTTCTATTACCGTATAAAATTCAAAAGGTCCGGATATTTCAGGTCGTGAAATGCAGTTTACATGTGTAATGAGATTTTTCCCTTTTTCAATAAAAGAATACTCGGCAATTACCTGTCTGATATTATCTTCTTGCAATTCATATACCCTATATCCACTGAATTCCCAGTTGCACTGAGCATTTGCCGACCCGTATAATCCGATTTTCGGATAAAATATATCAACCATTGACGGCAATGCAAATTCCGAATTTTCGGCGGCAAGGTTTTTGCCCGACCCATAGGATATGAGCCTGTTTATCATAAGCTTTGAATCACGGATTTCAAGTTCTATTTCGCAGTCTAAGTTGTTAAGTATTGTTTTTGTTTCAACACCGGGCGATGCAGTCGGCTCCGCTGTGGTATCGGGAGTCGGAGATACACCGGAACACGCACTCATAAACATCACTGCGGCAATAACGACTGCAAAAACAAGTCTTTTTGTTTTTTTCATATCATTCTCCGATTTTAATAATTTTTTATATTATAGCATACAATACTTTTTCATGCAATACATTTTATATAAAAAAGCAATATTGGCATTATATCACATACAAAAGTATGTATATTTACAAAAACCAATATTTATATTTTTGATGCAGTTATTATTTTTATATACACGGTTATTACCCGGTAAAACATTAAAACATGATATGATAATTATCGTATATACAAGCAATAAACAACAAGCTCGGCAATGAAACATAACGTCAATAATAAATGTATTATCCGAATCCGATTAGTCAATATTGTCGACGCAGCAAAATATCTTAACTATCTGCGTCTTTTGGATATTTTAAGGGAACAGTCCGACTTATACTCCGATTTTGAAATAAAAATGCCTCGCAGGATTTACCCCGCAAGGTCAGTTTTAAATTTTTATTTACCTTTTTTATGATATTGAGTTTTGCCTCAAATCAAAAACTGTTTTCGGGCAATACCTTTTATCACGAAAAAGGCAAAGCCGTTTATCATTTCGGAAAAAGTTGAGAAAATAGAGAATTTACCAAATTTTCGGGCATAACCCCAAAAAATCACTATTTTTTGGCTAAAATATCCCTGAAATCCCTATTTCAATGCCATATTGCAAGGTTTGGAGCGTAAAAAAACGGCCTCATAGAATTTCTTCTACAAGGTCGTAATTTTATTTTGTTTTGCCTATTGTGTTATA
>CAMEIT010000043.1 GCA_945918795.1 uncultured Clostridia bacterium
TCACTATTATCGTAAATATTTCTCATTGATAATTACCTCCACAACTTCCGATTTGTAGGTCTGTTCGGTTCCATATTATCGCATAACAGGAAAAAATACAAGAACAGCCACAGCAGGGCAAACTACTGTGACTGTTAGCTGTCTTATGAACACCGCCCCTTCCCGCCGTTTTTCCTTAAAAATACAACATCAATTTATTGCATCGGATAATTGCATTGCAATGCCCGCTATGAATTCCGCATTTGAAGGCTTGCCCTTTTCGGGGTTTATGCTGTTACCGAAAAGCGCGTACATTTTCTGAATATCGCCGTACTGCCATGCTTTTTCAATAGCCGTTCTTATGGCGCGTTCGACGGCATAGGCGGTAGTATTGTTGTTCTGCGCAATTTCCTCAAATATATCGCAGAATTTACACTGACCGCCGTACTTTAAGTACAGAGCGACTCCGTATGCGGCATACGAAAACCCGAGCCGCTTGGTATCCATGCCTATTTCCTCGAAAATATCGCTCACGCGCGAGAAAATGTATTCATCGGCTTCGTTTGTGCACAAAAGACGTATTGCTCTGACCATACAGCTCACATCAAAAGGCGGTTGAATAACGTAATCAAAATCAAACGGGATGCTTTGAGTGCTTTGACTTACTATTGCAATACATGGATGAAAAATGCACTCGGGTGAGTCGGGAATAGCATCGCAGTCAATTATACATACTTCACCCCATGGGGAAGGACTGTTAAGCTTCAATTTGAAGCTGCGTTCTGATTTCAATGTGTGGATTATACTGTTGTTTTTTGTGTAAAGCGATATTGTTTTCATATTATGTTATGTTTGAAACAGGCATACAGCCTTAAAAAACAAAAGGATGCCCGAAAGGACATCCTCCTGATAATTGCTGAAATGTAAACTTAAGAGAAATCAGAAGGATTTCTTTTTTCTTGCAACCTTACGAGCGGCTTCTGACTTCTTTTTTCTCTTTACGCTCGGCTTCTCATAGTGCTCTCTTTTACGGAGTTCAGCCAAAACGCCTGCGCGTGCACACTGTCTTTTGAATCTTTTCAGCGCATTTTCAAAATTTTCATTCTTACCAACTTTAACCTCTGACATTACAACTTCCCCCCCTTCAAGTAAAAGAATATCATAATCCTCTATATTATAATACTTTATGAAAAATATGTCAAGCAAAAATATCAAATATTTTTATTTTCCCGCTTATTTACGAATAACATTTTTGAATTGAAAATTGCAGTTGTTTGTGTTATAATGTAATATATATCCGGCACTGTATTGAAAGGGACAGCCATGATTGAAGATAACGAACGATTGATTTCATCTGACAGACTTGAATCGGATTTTGCCGAAAACAGTCTGCGGCCTAAGACTCTTGATGAATATGTTGGTCAGGAAAAAGAAAAGGCAAAGCTGAAAATATATATGGAAGCGGCAAAAATGCGCGGCGAGCCGCTTGACCATGTTTTGCTTTACGGTCCTCCGGGACTCGGCAAAACGACTCTTGCTTCAATTATAGCAAGAGAAATGAATGTAAATATAAGAATTACGTCGGGTCCGTCGATAGAGCGTTCGGGCGATCTTGCGGCTATACTTACAAATCTGAATGAAAATGACGTTCTTTTTATAGACGAGATACACCGCCTCAACGCAAAGGTGGAGGAGGTGCTTTACCCGGCAATGGAGGATTATGCTATCGACATTGTGCTGGGACAAGGCCCTGCCGCAAGAACAATAAGAATAGATATTCCTCATTTTACTCTTGTCGGCGCAACGACGAGAGCGGGTATGCTGACGTCGCCTTTAAGGGACAGATTCGGCGTTATAAGCCGACTTGAGATGTATACCAATGAAGAGCTTACTCAAATAATAATGCGCTCTGCGGGCGTTCTTAACGCGCCTATTGAAAAGGCGGGTGCTATGGAAATTGCAAGACGCTCGAGAGGAACGCCGAGAATCGCAAATCGTCTGCTTAAGAGACTCCGCGATTATGCAATTGTAATAGGCAACGGAACAATAACCGAGGAGCTTGCAAAATCGGCTCTCGATATGCTGGCGATTGACCCGATAGGGCTTGACGATACTGACAGACGTATTCTTGAGGCTATAATAGTAAAATTCGGAGGCGGACCTGTGGGGCTTGAAACGCTTTCCGCGTCTACCGGGGAAGAGGCAGGTACAATTGAGGACGTTTGTGAGCCGTTTTTGCTTCAGCAGGGCTTTATTGCGCGTACTCCGCGCGGCAGAATAGCCACGGAAAATGCTTACAGACACCTCAAAATACCGTACAAAAAATGAATTACGGTTGTAAATTTACAATGCAAATCAATACGGGCGCTTTTGTATAACGCGCTGAAAAAATATGAATGTATTCGGATACCCGAATCGGTTCCGAAAATGGAGGATAGTTATGTTTTTTGATTTTAAGAATGCATACAGGCAATGGAATGCAAAGTGGATATGGGATGACACAAATCAAGGCAACACGTGGATGAATTTCCGCAAGAAGATAACACTTGACTCTGTGCCCGAATCGGTGATTGCAAATATTGCCGCAGAATCGCGCTATTGGCTCTACATAAACGGTAAAATGGTTGTGTTTGAGGGCTCTCTTAAGCGCGGAATCAATCTTAAAGACGGATATTACGATGAGGTTGAAATAGCACCGTACCTCAAAGCAGGCGAAAATACGATAGCAGTGCTTGTTTGGTATTGGGGAATAAGACGCGGAAATATGTCGTGCAATACCGCGGGAAAGCCCGGGCTCATGTTTGAAGCCGATATTGGCGGCACAAATGTAATAAGCGACGAGACGTGGAAAGTACATAAAAACGAGGCATATCTGCCTGATAACGGCACAATACCCGGCATAAACGAACCTCAGCCGAATTACAGATTGCCCGAGTTTAACGTATATTATGACGGACGCCTTGATATGGGAGCGTGGGAGCAGCCGGAGTACGATGACAGCAGCTGGAGCAATGCAATGGTTGTAGGAGAATATCCTTGCGCACCGTGGAACCGTCTGCATAAGCGTCCTATTCCGCTGCTTAAGGATTTCGGTCTTAAGGACTATATCAATTCAAAGGATTTTGAAGGGCATACGACCGAAAAAGAGGAAGTGCTCGACTTGTATCTCGAATACAATGCACAGCTCACACCTTATCTTAAGATAGAAACCGAAATTCCGGGCCTTAAAATCGATATGAGAAGCGATAACTACGGCGATCCGGCAGGCAACGGCTTCAGCACAAAGTGCGCGTATGTAACACGTAAGGGTGAACAGGAGTTTGAGGGCTTGAGCTGGTTCCCGGGTCAGCACGTATATTATACAGTTCCGGCAGGAGTTACAATAAAATCGCTCAAATACCGCGAATCGGGATATAATACCGAGTTTGTGGGATATTTCCGCAGTGATGACGAATTCATGAACAAGCTCTGGCTTCAGTCCGAAAGAACACTCTATATCACAATGCGCGACAATTTTATGGATTGTCCTGACAGAGAACGCGCTCAGTGGTGGGGAGACGTTACGAACGAAATGATGATGTTCATGTACTGCCTTGATGACAAAGCATACAATTTGTATGAAAAGGGCTTGTACACAAAAATGGGATACATTGATGATTCTCGCGATTCTGCGCTCAGAACTCTCGTTCCGACGCATGAGAATCTCTGTGAGCTGCCTATGCAGGAGCTTGCCGGAGTAGGAGGAATGTGGGAGTATTACCTCTATACGGGCAATGCGACTGCAATAAAAGACGTATATCCTTATGTGAAGAATTATCTGTACAGATGGTGGCCGCTTGATAACGGTCTCATAGACAGAAGAACAGGCACGTGGGATTGGCCGGATTGGGGAAGATTCCCTGACATAAGACCTCTTGAAAACGCATGGTATTACAGAGCTTTGGATTGCGCAATCAAAATGGCAAAGCTTTCGGGTCATGAGGAAGATGTTGAGGACTTTGAAAACAGAAAGAAGTCAATATACAAAGCATACAACAAATTCTGGACAGCAAGGGGCTACATGAGCTCGGAGCAGGACGATCCGGACGACAGATGTAATGCCGTTGCGGTTATTGCGGGACTTGCCGATGAGGATAAATACGATACGATTCTCAATGTGCTTGAAACGACGTACAATTCAAGTCCGTATATGGAAAAATACGTTCTTGATGCGATGTGCAAGATAGGCTGTATGAAGAACGTTCAGAAGAGAATAAAGGCTCGCTATAAGGATATGGTTGAGGGTGAGCTTGCTTATTCAACGCTGTGGGAATTCTGGGACAGAACAAAGGGCACAAAGAATCACGCATGGTCGGGCGGTCCGCTCATTACGATGTCAAAATTCATGGCAGGTATTGCACCTACAACGCCGGGTTACGACACATATAAGGTTGAACCGCATATGGGCGAGCTTAAGCACATTGAAGCGCTTGTGCCGTCTGTAAAGGGCAATATAAAAGTAACTCTCGATAAAGACTGCTGTGGCAAGCGCTTTGAAATGTCGCTTGAATCGCCTGAAAATACTGTTGCTTTGGTTTCGATTCCGTGCTGTAAGTTTGCAGACTGCGCAGATATTGAAATAAACGGCAAAAAAGTAGTTGAAAACGGCAATCCGCTCGCAGATACGGGCAATGTTGTTTTCAAGGGCAGAAACGGACGCAGATATGAGTTTGAGGTAGGCGCAGGAAGCTGGAAGTTCTCCGCATACGCAGGCAAATAATTGCATTGAACAAGAATTGTTAAATCAAACGATATAAAAAGAGCCTTTGTACATTATTTTGTACAAAGGCTTTCGTTTTTTTGATTACTTTGTTATCTTGAATGAATCCTTAAGTCCCACGCTCTTATTGAATACAGGCTTGCCCGGCTTTGAATCGGGGTCAACGTTGAAGTAGCCCATTCTGAGGAACTGCAAATTTGTGTACGGCTCCATATCGGCACATGACGGCTCTGCCTTTGCACCGTGGCAAACGGTAAGCGATTCCGGATTGAGGTAATCAAGGAATGTCTTGCCCTCTTCGGCATCGTCGGGATTTGCAACCGTAAACAGTCTGTCATAAAGGCGAACCTCGGCATCAACAGCGTGCTTTGCGGATACCCAGTGCATAGTGCCCTTGACTTTTCTGCCGTCGTTTGACCAGCCGCCCTTGCTTTCGGGGTCGTACGTGCAATGTACGCATATAACATTTCCGTTTTCGTCCTTGTCACAGCCTGTGCATTTAACATAGTATGCGTGCTTGAGACGAACCTCGTTTCCCGGAGTGAGACGGAAGTAGCCTTTTGGCGGATTCTCCATGAAGTCCTCTTGCTCAATGTAGAGCTCGCGGCTGAACGGAATCGTTCTTGTGCCTGCGTTTGCGTCCTCGGGATTGTTTTCCGCATTGAAATATTCAACCTGATCCTCAGGATAGTTATCGATTACAAGCTTAACGGGATTGATTACAACCATTCTGCGAAGTGCATTCTTGTTGAGGTCCTCACGCAGACAGTGCTCGAGGAGCGCATAGTCAACAGTGCTGTTTACCTTGCTTACGCCGACAGTGGCAACGAAATTGCGTATGGAAGCAGGCGTATAGCCTCTTCGTCTGAGGCCCGATATGGTAGGCATACGCGGGTCGTCCCAGCCGTTTACATAGTTTTCTTTTACAAGCTGAATGAGCTTGCGCTTGCTGAGAACTATGTTGTTTATGTTGAGACGCGCAAATTCCGTCTGTTGCGGATGGAATACTCCGAGCTGATCGAGGAACCAGTCATAAAGAGGTCTGTGATCCTCAAATTCAAGCGTGCAGAGTGAATTTGTAACGCCTTCGATTGAATCCTCAAGTCCGTGCGCCCAGTCGTACATAGGATATATGCACCACTTGTCGCCTGTGTGATGATGCGATTTGTGCTGTATTCTGTACATTACAGGGTCGCGCATATTCATGTTGGGGCTTGCCATATCGATTTTTGCACGCAGAACCATTGAACCGTCCTCAAACTCGCCGTTCTTCATTCTGCGGAAGAGGTCAAGATTTTCTTCAACGGATCTGTCTCTGTAAGGGCTGTTTTTGCCCGGTTCCGTGAGAGTGCCTCTTGTCTGGCGGCATTCCTCGGCTGAAAGCTCGCATACGTATGCTTTGCCCATTTTTATGAGCTGTTCGGCGTATTCATACATTTGGTCGAAATAGTCTGACGCATAGTATATCTTGTCGCCCCAATCGAAGCCGAGCCATTTTATATCGTTTTGTATTGACTGTACGTATTCATCGTCCTCTTTGGACGGGTTTGTGTCATCGAATCTGAGGTGACATACTCCGCCGAATTCCTCAGCCATTCCGAAGTCGATACATATTGCTTTTGCATGACCTATATGGAGATAGCCGTTTGGCTCGGGCGGGAAACGTGTTATTACTTTGCCGCCGAATTTACCCGTTTCAAGGTCATCTTTTATCATGTCACGTATAAAATTGGACGGCGCTTCATTTTCCGATACGGTATTTTCTTTTGTTTCGTTCATAAATATTGTGCCTTTCAGTGATTTATCTGTTTTTTTCCGATGCGTAGTCTTTAAGAAGCTCGGCTTTCATATCGTAAAGCTTCTGTGAAAGGTCTACCTTGTATTCGCTTGGCTTTATTATTCTTGTGTACTCGTCCCAGAATTTGGACAGCTCGTTCTTGGAATATGCGCTTATTTCTTTAAGCGGTATCTCCTTGAATACCTTTTTGCCGTTCACAAATACGGGTTGGAGGAGCTCTTTGCTGTAAAAATCGGTAAGAGTCATGCGCTTCCATGTTTCGATCGGGTGGAATATTTCAAGCGGCTTTGTCTCGTCTATCGTTTCTTCATCAAGCATTATGAGGTCGGCGATTGCCTTGTCGGTTGACTTTTCGTAAAGACGAACGACTTTTTTGTATCCCGGATTTGTCATTTTTTCCGGATTTTCCGAAATCTTTATTTTCGGCACAAGCTTGCCGTCTATTTCTTCCGCGGAAAGCTTATAAACGCCGCCCAAAGCAGGGCATCCCTTGCTTGTTATGAGCGCTGTTCCCACTCCCCAAAGGTCGATTTTTGCGCCCTGCGCTTTGAGGTGCCATATCGTATCCTCGTCGAGGTCGTTTGAAGCAACTATCTTTGTGTTCGGGAATCCTGCCGCATCGAGCATTTTTCTTGCTGTTTTGCTCAGGTAAGCGAGGTCGCCCGAATCGAGTCTGATACCTATCGGCTCTTTGCCTTGAGCACGAAGCTCGTTGAACACCTTTATTGCGTTCGGAACACCCGATTTGAGTGTGTCATACGTGTCGACAAGGAGCAGACAATTATCGGGGAAGCACTTTGCGTACGCTCTGAATGCCTCAAGCTCCGTATCAAAGCTCATTACCCAGCTGTGTGCGTGAGTTCCGCTTGCGGCGGTACCGAACATCTGAGCTGTAAGCACGTTTGATGTTGACGTGCAACCGCCTATTATAGCCGCTCTTGCACCGTAAATGCCGGCGTCGGGTCCCTGAGCACGTCTGAGACCGAATTCCATTACGCTGTCTCCGTTTGCGGCATGAACAACGCGGCTTGCCTTTGTGGCAATAAGCGTCTGGTGATTGATTATGTTGAGAACTGCCGTCTCGATAAGCTGTGCCTGAAAAATAGGAGCTTTGACGCGAAGAATAGGTTCCTTGGGGAACACGGGCGTGCCCTCGGGCATTGCATAAATATCACCTGTGAATTTGAAGTTCTTGAGCAGGTCAAAGAAGCCCTCGTCAAAAAGCTTGAGACTGCGCAGAAAATCTATATCTTCGTCGGAAAAATGGAGATTTTCAATATATTCGACGACCTGTTCAAGTCCAGCCGCAATGGCATATGAGCTTTCCATGCCGTCGGGTTTTCTGAAAAACATATCAAAAACCACCGTCTGATTCATTTTGTTTTCCTTGTAATAGCCGTACATCATAGTAAGCTGATACAAGTCTGTCATCATAGTTAAGTTTCTCATGGTGTAATTGATTCCTTATATATTAAATTTTTTTATCTTCTGTATTATTGCCTTCGGCGTCGTTATTGTTTTCGACGTCACTGTTGCTTTGCGTGTCGTTATTTTCTGCTGTTGCCTGTGCGGCTGCGGCTTCGGCAGCAGGATCATAATCAAACAATAATCTGCGGTTGATTTTGCTGTGTACCTTGTCGGAAAATGCTTCGTTGGTCTTCATTCTTTGTTTTAATATGAACAATACCGCAACTATTATTATCATACATACGCATATGAGCTGGTTTGTGAGCGTTCCCTGAAGCTTTACGGCATCGAGTATTATGCGTATTACAGAATAGAATACAATGTAAAGCATGAAAATATCGCCGTTGTCATGCTTCTTTTTGATCAGGATCGAGAGAACGATGAATGTCATAAGGCTCCATACCGATTCATAGAAGAATGTTGCCATGTGCCAGTGATTTGTTGCGTCGATAAATACTGCAAACGGGAAGAATTGGAGCGACGGATTTGTTACTATCGGTCCGTAAAGCTCCTGATTTACGAAATTGCCCCATCTGCCTATTGCCTGTGCAAGAGCAAAGCAGGGTACGATTATATCAAGAAGCTCCCAAAAGTTGATTTTCTTTTTGACGCAGTATATTATATAGCACGGAATGGCAAGTACAAAGCCTCCGAGTATCGCAAGACCTCCTTCCCATATTTTGAAAACGGATACAAGGTCGTCGGCATAGCTGCTCCAATTTGTAATGACGTAAAGCGTTCTTGCACCTATAATTCCGGGAATGAGTATTACAAAGCATAAATCTATGAATGTATCTTCACTGTACCCTTTCTTTTTGCCTCTGTAACAGCACAGAATGAATACTGTGAGAACTGCTGCGGCAAGTATAATGGAATACCAATATATTTCTTTGCCGAATAATGTAAATGCAACGCGGTTGATAGATAATGCCGTTGTCATTTTATTTTCCTCCGATGCGATTTATTTTACGGGTTTTATTATGGATACGGCACAATATTTTTCGTCAAGTATTGAATTGAATGCTTTTTCGATGTCATCAAAGGATATATTGTTCAGAACATCGTAATAGTCAAAAATATTTATGCCTGCAAAAGCGTGGCTTGTGCTTGCTATGGCAAGATTTTCGGGACGGTTGAAAATGCGGAGCAGAGAACCTATAAAGCTCTTTTTCACACGCTCAAACGCATCCTTATTAAGACCGTATTTTTTTGCACTTTCCACACGCTTTTTTATTTCCTGCTCGAACTGTTCGTATTTATCTGTTTCAGCTAAAAAATATCCGTATGCGTAATCGGTTTTTGATTCATAGCCGCAGTCGAATGTATCGTCGATTATCTGTGCGTCGTACAGCTCGCTGAAAAGTCGGCTGCTTCTGCCTGCGAATATCTCAAGCGCTATTTGAACTGCAAGCTTGCGCTTCAAAAGCTCTCTGCCTTTAAGACCTACGTTTACATCCTTGAAGCCGTACAATATCTTGGGCCTTGAAATATCCATAGCCTGTTCATATCTGCTTTGGACTATCGCATCGGGCTCGTTGTAAGCACACTTTATGACTTCGCCCGTCGGCAGGTTTCTCTTGTCAAGGGCTAAAAACTGCTCTGCATATTTAAGTGCTTCGTCCGGGTCCAAATCTCCGCACAGCACAAGCACCATATTTGCGGGATTGTAAAAATTATTGTAGCACTCATAGAGCATTTCATGCGTTATTTTGGAAATGCTCGGTATGTCGCCTGCGATGTCGTTCTTGACAGGGTGCTCAAAATATATTGACTTTAAAAAGCCTGTTAATATCGCCCAATCAGGTTCGTCATCGTACATTGTTATTTCCTGACCGATTATACCCTTTTCCTTTTCCACGCTTTCTTTTGTGAAGTACGGACTGTTGACGTAATTTATGAGTATCTCGAGATTCTCATAGAAGTCATCCGTCGAGGTGAAGTAATATGCGGTCATATCGTAGTTCGTGAACGCATTCGGCTGCGCACCGTATTTTGCGAACTGCTCGAATACGTTTACACCGTCCTCGTTGTCGAACATTTTGTGCTCGAGGAAATGCGCTATTCCCAAAGGCACTTCAACAGGAGCATTTGCTCCCACAGGATAGAACTTTATATCGTTTGAACCGTAATTTGTCGCATACATTGCGAACTGCTTTGAGAATCCCTTTTTGGGGATAACAATCATTCTCAGTCCGTTTGTAAGTACGGTTTCGTAAATTTCTTCTTTTATGAGGTCAAATTTTTTTATATCAAACATCGGCGTCTCCTTTGTTCTTCAGGAAATATACGGTATCCTCGTAAATTTTTGAGGCAATTTCGGGTATATCCTCTTTTTTTACATTTTGTATCAACTCTGTATATTCCTCGGGCGATACATCAAGTCCTGCCATGTGGTTGCCGTAATGGAAATTGATCATTGCAAAAGCAGAATCCTTGATTGCTTTTGCTCTGGTGCGAAAATCTTTTATTGACGAATCATATTCAAAATCAGAAATATCGCCGTTTATTATTGCGCTGAGCTGTTCCATTATAATATTGTAAGCTTTCTCGCGGTTTGACGGCTCAATGCCCGTGCAGACTGTGAGAATGCCGTTGAATTTATCGACAGACGAGCCTACATCGTAACAAAGACTTGCTTTTTCGCGCACGTTCATAAACAACTTTGAATTGACTGTTCCTCCGAAAACGGCATTGAACATGAGCAGCTTGAAGTAATCCGTGTCGGCAGCCGTAATATTTGTTCTGAAGCCTATGTTGAGCTTGCCCTGCTTGACGTCCATTGCTTCATCCACAAAGCGTACACTTTGCGGAATTACGGTGTCGGGTGAGTAAGGCTTGAGTGCCTTTCTGCCTGAAAAATTAAATTTGTCGGCAAATACAGACTTTATTTCGTTTTCATCGATATTGCCCGCGACGAATATATCGACCGGATTGTTGTCGATGACGTCTTTGTATACTTCAAACAGCCTTTGCGGGTCGATGTTGTCAAGCTCTTTTTCATTGCCGTATTCGCATTTTACGTACTGCTTGCCGGAATCCATTTCTTCAATGAGGCGCTTTCTGGAGTATTCAAATTTATTATTTATAATTGACATTATTTGCTGTTTTAAATTGAACGCTTCCTGCAAAACATATTCATGTCTGAATAAACCGTTTTCTGTTACAGGCTCAAACATGAGCTCGTGAAGGAAATTGACCGCATAAGAAAAAAGATTTTCATGTGATTGGATATATTGGCTGTCGGCAATATCCATAGAGAATGAAAGGATCTGCTTGTTGCCGTACTTTTTTACGCTTGTGCCGAAATTTGCTCCGTAAAGCTCCTGCATAAGCATTTCAATGCTGCGCTGGTCCGGGTGCAAAACGGTACCGCGTTTGAGTACCTGCGGAAAAAGAGCATGATAAGTATAGTTATCGTTAAGCTCGCATGGTATGAATATGCTTATACTTGTGGTTTTGTATATGTCGCACGGTATAATGTATAGATTAACATTATCGGCAAGCTGTATTGACTTTAATTGTTCCATATTTTTCCTCTCAATAAGCAGATGGGAATGTATTTGACACAAAATCCGTCTGCAAATCATACAATGGTTATTCTGTGTTTTAAATTAAATATTTCCTTCTCATATTTTATGCGGTTCAGACAATAATAATAACATATGGCAATTTATTTGCCGTAAATAATAAAAAGGAGATATTATAATGGATAAAACGTGTTTAACATTAGTCATAATAGGCGCGCTCAACTGGTTATTGGTAGGAATATTCCAATTTGACGTTGTAGCAGCCATATTCGGCGGCCAAGCGGCAATAGTAAGCAGAATAATATATACCATAATCGGTCTTGCAGGTGCATGGTGTATAGGTCTCTTGTTCCGTGACTGGAAACAGGCTTCGGCAGTAAGAGATTAAAACCGTCTGCTCAATATAGAATAACACTATGACAGAATGAAAAAACTCTGCCATAGTGTTATTTTTTAACAGTGCAATGTTATTATTGCTTTCTCATAAAGCTCGGAAGAGTCTTACCGTTGTTAGCCTCATTGCTTTCAGGTGATTTCTTTACAACATTCTGAACGTCAACTGTTTCCCATGCACCGCGAACCTGTGCCTTGGGAGCGGCAGGTCTTGCAACGGGGTTCTGACGTGCCGTATTTGAAAAATCAACCTTAGCCGGCTTATCGTCATCAAAGCCTGTGGCAATGACTGTAATCTTAACGCTGTCTTCCATAGTAGGATCGATAACTTGTCCGAAATACATATTTGCATCTTCACCGGCAGCACCTACGATGTAGTTTGTTGCCTCCATGCAGTCGCACAGAGTAAAGTTCTCATTTGATGTGATGTTAACGAGAAGCTCTGTTGCACCTGAAATCTTTGTTTCGAGGAGCGGACTTTCAACAGCGCGCTTAGCAGCTTCGAGAGCAGCATTTTCGCCTGATGCAACGCCGATGCCCATGTGAGCGAATCCCTTTTCGCTGAATACAGAGCGTGCGTCTGCAAAGTCAACGTTGATTACGCCGTAACCGCTTATTATCTCGGATATGCCTTTGCAAGCCTGACGGAGAACGTCATCTGCCATTTCAAAAGCGTTGAGGAGAGATGTGTTTTTATCAACGAGAGCAGCGAGCTTGTCGTTCGGAACAACTATGAGGGCATCAACTACATCCTTAAGGTTATTGATACCTTCCAAAGCGTACTGCTGTCTCTTTTTGCCTTCCATTGTGAACGGCTTTGTAACTATTGCAACTACGAGAGCACCGTTATCCTTTGCTATCTCCGCAACAACAGGAGCTGCGCCTGTGCCTGTGCCACCGCCCATACCTGCCGTAATGAATACCATATCTGCATCTTTTACGAGTTCTGCAATATCATCTTCACTTTCTTCAGCTGCTTTCTTACCAACTTCCGGATTGCCGCCTGCTCCGTATCCGTGTGTGAGCTTTTCACCTATGATCGGCTTTGTTGCGGCAAGCGAACGATATGTAGCTTGCTTGTCTGTATTGATTGTAACGAATTCAACGCCATCAATACCTGATGCTATCATTCTGTTGACAGCGTTACCGCCGCCGCCGCCAACGCCTATGACCATAATCTTCGGTAAATCGATTATATTGTTATCAGCCATTTGTGTAAAACCTCCGAATTTACAAGTAATTTACTTTTGCTTTTAGTATATTATAGCATACTAATCAATATTTTTCAAATATTATTTTTAAAAAAACGAAGTTTTTTTTGCAATATTCGAGAGAAAATAAAAATTTTTCGTCTCTGCGGTGTGTTTTTTCGTTTTTTGCTCAAATGATTCTTATTTTTAAGTTGACACAAGCGTTTTTCTGTGTTAAAATTAAAGACGAAAAAGCGGACAAGCCGAATTGCGCAAAGTCCGTATATAATGTAAATTTTAATGATAAGGAGATTTGCTGTTATGATGACAAAATTACCTATTGCTATACAGTTGTATTCTGTAAGAGACGATATGGCGGCTGATTTTGAGGGTACGCTCAGGAAAATAAAAGAGCTCGGCTACGACGGTGTTGAGTTCGCAGGACTTTTCGGCAGAAAGCCGGAATATGTAAGAGACCTGCTCAAGGAGATAGGGCTTGTTCCTGTTTCATCTCATGTTGCATACGTTGAGATGATGGCAGATATAGAAGGAGTTATGTCTGCTTATGAAACGATCGGAACAAAATATATTGCTGTTCCTTACATGACGGAGGAGTACAGACCCAACGCTCCTAAATTCGATGAAGCTATCGAAGGAATGAAGGCTTTGGGCAAGGCTGCTGCCGCTCACGGCATGACGCTTCTTTACCACAACCATGATTTCGAGTTCGTAAAAATGGGCGATGAGTACGGCATAGACGTTATGTACAGCAGAATACCTGCCGATCTTCTCCAGACAGAGCTTGATACTTGCTGGGTAAACGTTGCAGGTGAAGATCCTGCCGCATTCGTACTTAAGTATTCGGGCAGAGCACCGGTTGTTCATCTTAAGGATTTCTATATGCCCGCAAAGAAGCCTGAAAAGATGTACGCTCTCATAGGCATCGATGACGGCGCTGCTGAGGAGAAGAAGGAAGAGGATTCATTCGGCTTCAGACCTGTCGGCTACGGCGCTCAGAATATTCCCGCAATAATCGAAGCATCCGAAAAGGCGGGCGCAAAGTGGCTCGTTGTTGAGCAGGATGACCCGAGCTTGGGCAAGACACCTATGGAATGCGCTAAGATGAGCATTGATTATCTTCACTCCGCAAAGTAATTGCATGAGCTTCCATTTGTAAAATCGAAAAAGACACTAAAAACGGAGCTTTTCTCTCTTTGAGAAAGGCTCCGTTTTCACGTATGCCTTAAAAGCAATGCTTTTCCTTGTAAAAACGAGGCTTTTGAGGTATAATTATTCAAAAGAACGTTTTTTGAGTGCGTTTTTGCGGTATCAAGTCTTAAACTGAAAGGCAGGGCGTTTTTATGTATAAGCTGTTGATAATTGAAGATGATAACGGGATTTCCGAGGCAATAAAGGCTCATGCGGAAAAATGGGGCTTTGAGGTCAGGTGCGTTTGTGACTTCCTCAATGTAATGCGTGAATTTGAAGCATTTGAGCCGCATCTTGTTCTGATAGATATAGGACTGCCTTTTTTCAACGGCTTTTATTGGTGCTCGCAGATAAGAAGCGTATCGAAAGCGCCCATAATATTCATATCGTCTGCCGCAGACAATATGAATATTGTTATGGCAATGAACATGGGAGCAGACGATTTTATTGCAAAGCCGTTTGATATGAGCGTTCTTATGGCAAAAATTCAGGCTCTCCTCAGAAGAACATATGATTTTTCGGCGCCTGCGCCTGTCCTTGAACACAAGGGCGCTGTGCTGAATACGGGTGACGGCACGCTTGCATATAATAATGAAAAGATTGAGCTGACTAAAAATGAGTATCGGATACTCCTTGCGCTTTTTGAAAACAGGGGCAAGGTCGTAAGCAGAGAGAAGCTCATAAAGCTTTTATGGGAAACAGATTGCTTTATAGAGGAAAATACGCTTACGGTTAATGTAGGCAGATTGAGAAAGAAGCTTGAGAGTGCAGGGCTTGAGGATTTTATTGCAACAAGGTTCGGCATGGGATATATAATCGAATAACGCTTCAATGCAAAAATATTTTATCGGGGGAGAAAAAAGATGTCTTTTTTTAAGCTATATATCAGACAGCGCAGAATGGGTATTATTGCTTTTGCGATATTCTCGGCGGTGTTTGCGGTATCGTTTGTCCTTTATCATCTGCCTGTGAAAGCGGTCCTTTATCCTGCTCTCATATGCATCATGATAGGGACGGTATTTTTATTTTTTGATATACGGTCTGCTTATGCAAAACACAAGTATCTCGGGAATGTGCAGTCTGTATCGGGTGAAACGCCTAATTTACTGCCGCCCGTCAAAACGGCTGACGATGCCGATTACAGAATGATTATAGAAAGAATGACAAAGGAGCAAAATGATATAATCAGCCATATGGAGACAAGATATTCCGAAATGACGGACTATTACACAATATGGGCGCATCAGATAAAAAATCCCATTGCGTCTATGAGGCTTCGTATTCAAAATGAGGATTCTCTTCTTAACCGCAAGCTCGCATCGGATCTCTTACGCATAGAACAGTACGTTGAAATGGTGCTCATGTTTTTGCGCCTTGATTCGGATTCGACGGATTATGTTATCCGCGAGTACGATCTGGACGGCATTGTAAGACAGGCAGTCAAGAAATTTGCAGACGATTTTATAAGCAGGAAATTAAAGCTTGAATATGAGCCTCTCAACACGTCTGTGGTGACAGATGAAAAATGGCTCTTGTTTGTTATAGAGCAGGTGATTTCAAATGCACTGAAGTATACTTACGAGGGAAGCATCTCAATATGGCTTGAGGAGCCGAAAACTCTTTGTATAGGGGATACGGGGATAGGGATTGCGCCGGAGGATCTGCCGCGTGTTTTTGACAAAGGCTATACGGGCTACAACGGCAGAAACGATAAAAAAGCAAGCGGAATAGGTCTGTATCTGTGCAAAAGGATATGCGCGAATCTCTCAAATAAAATAAAGCTTGAATCTGTTCTCGGGAAAGGCACGGTAGTATATATCGATCTTAACAGAACGGAAAGGGAATATGAATGATTTCTTACATAAATGTCACAAATGGGACTCGAATTGTAATGTAAATCGATAGAATTGAACTTTATGCTTCTGCTATAATAAGCACATGAAAACGCCGCGGCAACATAATAAAAAACGGTTATGTAAAAAATTACGGCGTTGTATGCTCAAAGCATCAAGGAGGATTTTTAAGAAATGAGTGTGTTGGAAGTTAACGGGTTAAAAAAGGTTTATACGACTCGTTTTGGCGGAAATAAAGTGGAAGCATTGAAAAATGTAAACTTCACTGTTGAAAACGGTGAATATGTAGCAATAATGGGAGAATCGGGCTCGGGCAAGACTACGCTTTTGAATATCCTTGCGGCGCTTGACAAGCCCACGGCAGGATGCGTTAAGCTTGACGGCAAGGATATGTCTGAGATAAAGGATTCGGCGCTGTCATCTTTCAGGAGGGACAACCTCGGATTTGTCTTCCAGGAGTTCAATCTGCTTGATACGTTTACAATCGAGGATAATATTTATCTTCCTCTTGTGCTTGCGGGAAAATCATATTCGGAAATGAACGTAAGGCTTAAGCCCATTGCCGCAAAGCTCGGTATTCTTGATTTGTTGAAAAAGTATCCTTACGAGGTATCGGGCGGACAAAAACAGCGTGCCGCTGTCGCAAGAGCGCTTATTACCAATCCGAAAATAATTTTAGCTGATGAGCCTACGGGAGCACTTGATTCAAAGGCAACTGACGAATTGCTTCGCTTGTTCGGCGAGATAAACAGAAACGGGCAAACCGTACTCATGGTTACGCATTCGGTAAAGGCGGCAAGCCATACGGGCAGAGTTCTGTTTATAAAGGACGGGGAAATATTTCATCAGATTTACAGAGGAGAGAGTACGAACGAACAGCTGTATCAGAAAATATCGGATACGCTTACTATGCTTGCGACAGGCGGTGAAAATCAATGAAAGTCGGTTTTTATCCTAAATTAGCCGTTATGGGTATACTCAAAAACAGGCGTATGTATGTTCCGTATATCCTCACGTGCATAGGCATGGTGATGATGCAGTATATCATTACGTTCCTTTCACTCTCTCCAATAATAGGAAGTATGGAAAAGGGCGAAAACGTACAGAGTATTCTCAGCCTTGGGGTATGGGTAATTGCTGTTTTTGCGGCAATATTCCTGTTTTATACAAATTCATTCCTTATACGCAGACGCAAAAAAGAATTCGGTCTGTACAATATTCTCGGAATGGGCAAGAGAAATATAGGGCGCATTTTGTTCTGGGAAAGCATAATCGAAGCCGTGGTGTCACTTATTATCGGTCTTGGAGTCGGAATTGCGCTTTCAAAGCTTGCGGAGCTCGGACTTATAAACATGATTGACGGCAACATAAGCTACAATCTGTCAATATGCGTTCCGGCGGTAACATTTACGGCTGCATTGTTTGCAGGCATATTTGTACTCATACTGATAAATAATCTTTTCCACATACGTCTTTCAAATCCAATGGCACTGTTAAAAAGCGAGAGCGAAGGCGAAAAACCGCCGAAAGCAAATTGGGTATTCGGAATTGCGGGAGCCGTTGTTCTTGCGGCGGCGTATTATATTGCGGTGTCGATAAAAAATCCTTTGTCTGCATTGACGTGGTTTTTTATTGCCGTTATTATGGTTATTGCGGCAACGTATATGATGTTTGTTTCAGGCTCGGTTGTTTTCTGCCGCATTTTGCAGAAGAATAAAAAATACTATTACAAGTCGAATCACTTTGTTTCCGTTTCGTCAATGGCTTTCAGAATGAAGCGCAACGGAGCAGGTCTTGCATCGATATGTATTCTCGGCACAATGGTGCTTGTAATGATAGCTTCGTCGGCTTGCCTGTATATTGGTAAGGAGGATTCGCTCAGAACGGCGTATCCGCGCGACATGATATCGGATTTCCAATCGGAAAATGCCGAAAAAATGAATGATGAGCTTATATCGGGCATAAAGACAGTAATAAACAATGTGCTCGGTGAGAAAAATCTCGAAGCACAGGATATTATAGAATACAAAAATGCACAGCTTTGCGGTCTTATAAGAAACGGCGTTCTTCAAACGGATTGGAATGAGAGCGGCGAAAATCCGCTCATGTATGAAGAATTGTATTATGTTTATCTGATACCGCTCTCATATTATAATAATATTATGGGCACGAATATAAAGCTCGAGCAAAATGACGCACTGATATATATGCCGAGAGGCACATACCCGTTTGACAAGCTTACCGTAAAAGACAGCGTCACTATCAACGTAAAAGGTGTTCTCGGTGACTTCCCGGTTACGGGAGAGGCTATGACATATACGGTGCCGACTCTGTTTGCGGTGATTCCCGATTTTGATGAGACGGTGCGCACTCTTGAAGAAAAACTGAATACAAACGGCGGAAGAGACTTGATTCAGACGCATTGGTATTATGCTTTTAATATGGATGCACCCGATGAAATACAAATAGAAATGCTTGACCGGCTCTGGCAGGCATTCAGAGATAATTTGCCGTCCGCTTGCGGATATTCACTTAAGAGCCTTGCCTCAAACAAAGCCGATTTTTACAATACATTCGGTAGCTTGTTCTTCCTCGGAATAATACTCAGTATCGTGTTTATATTCGCCGCTGTGCTGATTATATATTATAAACAAATATCCGAAGGCTATGAGGATATGGCGCGCTTTGAAATAATGCAGAGGGTGGGTATGACTAAAAAGGATATTCGTAAGAGTATTAATTCTCAGATGCTTACAGTGTTCCTCCTCCCACTCGTTATGGCAGGCGTTCACCTCGCGTTCGCATTCCCTATGATTTGTAAACTCATTACCCTCTTTAATGTCATTAATACTAACTTGCTCATATTGACGACACTCGTAAGCTTCTTCGTATTCGCTCTCTTCTATACCTTGGTTTATCGTATTACCTCAAACGCTTACTATAATATCGTCAGCGGAGCTAAAGAGGGCAAGTGATTTTCGTGAGGCTCCGCCTCACACTCCGCAAGCCTTTTTTTCGGGGCTGCCGCCCCGCACCCCGCCAAGCCTCTTTCTCTGGG
>CAMEIT010000044.1 GCA_945918795.1 uncultured Clostridia bacterium
GTTTGAAGGAACGAAAATATGCGGTTTGAGTGCCGAATATGTGTGTTACGGCTTGCTTTTCATGTGTTTATTCAAATCCGTTATGAACACTCGTACCAAACAGTAGAAATCCGAACCCAATACCAATCGGTGCTGGGTTCGGATTTTTGCTTTACATAGAGGATTCTTCCAAAATAAGCAAAACTCCGAAAACTTCATTTGGGCAATAGCTTATTGCTGAAAATATAATTTTGGAGGAAATCACTATGAAACAAACCAAAAGCAAAATCACCTACACCGAGAGAGACGGAATCCTTTATCCCGACCTCTCCCTTCCCGAACAGCCCGAGTCCCCTATTGGCAAATACGGACAGATGCGGCTCGACTTCTTGAAAAAGTATCGCAGAGGCACGTATACTACCCTACTGACCGAAGGAAGACTGTCTGCACACTTATCCGACATCGACCAAGAAGCACGCGCACAAGTCGAATATCTTACCACAGAGTTAGCCAAGAAGCGCGGCATTGACGAAGACATCAAAGCAAACAATCCTCTCCTGTGGGTGCGAGAAATGAACAACTGTAAGGCATCTGCCGAGGAAGTTGTCCTTCGGGAGGTGATATGTCAATGAAAGATTCAATCAGCAACAAATTTATCAACTTGTTAACCGAATAAAAGTGTTCAAAAAATGTCTTTAATCTCGGTGAGAAGACATTTTATGAGGTACATTTTTTACGAAAACAGTTATAAACACTCTGCCGTCGAGGGAGTAATCCTTTGGCGGCACTTTTAAATTACATAATTATTAAAATGCGTAAAAAGTCTTCGAATTATATTGTCAAATCTATTGACAATCACACTACAATTGTGATATAATTAAAAACGAAAAAACTACAACGACGAGGTGTATCAATATGCCTGATAAAAAACTTATCATATCATCTAAAAAATTCCGCGGAGATTCTTCTGTGGTTTCAGTAAGACTTCCAAATGATATGATTGAAAGGCTTGACGACATTGCTGAGCAGACGGGGCGTACACGCAACGAGATCATTCAGAAGTGCCTCGCATATTCCATCGAAAATATTGAAATTTCAGATAATAAGTAACGGAGGACAACATGGCAATATTTAAGTGTAAAATTTGCGGCGGAACGCTTGAAATAGACGGCACGCAATCGGTTGCGACATGCGAATACTGCGGCACAAAGCAAACTCTTCCCAAGCTCGATGATGAGCGAAAAGCCAATCTTTATGACAGAGCTAACCACTTCCGTCGGAACAACGATTTCGACAAGGCTATGTCTATTTATGAGCAGATACTCAATGAGGATAACACCGATGCAGAAAGCTATTGGTCTATCCTCTTGTGCCGTTATGGCATTGAATATGTGGAAGACCCTGCCACACATAAACGTGTTCCCACGATCAATCGTGCGCAGTATACTTCTATATTTGACGATGAGGACTATAAATCTGCCTTGCAGTATGCAGACAACTATCAGCGTGAGATATATGAGGCGGAAGCCAATGCAATCAACGAAATTCAGAAAAATATCCTTGCCATATCGCAAAAGGAAGAACCTTTTGATGTGTTCATCTGCTATAAAGAAACCGACAGTAATGGCAGAAGAACGCAGGATAGCGTGCTTGCCACCGAGCTGTATCATGAACTGACACGTGAAGGTTTTAAGGTTTTCTTTTCAAGAATCACCCTTGAAGACAGGCTCGGTCAGGAATATGAGCCTTACATATTCGCAGCACTCAATTCGGCAAAGGTTATGGTCGTTCTCGGTACAAAACCTGAGCATTTCAATGCGGTTTGGGTGAAAAATGAATGGAGCCGTTATCTTGCGCTGATTAAGAACGGCGCAAAGAAAACGCTTATCCCTGCATACAGAGATATGGATCCTTATGATCTGCCCGAAGAATTTTCGCATTTGCAGGCGCAGGATATGTCCAAGCTCGGCTTTATGCAGGACTTGACAAGGGGTATCAAAAAGATCGTCGAAGCGGACGCAACACAGGCAACTATCAAAGAAACCGTCGTAACATCTGCCGCCGCTCCTAACATTGCTCCCCTCCTCAAGCGTGCATTTTTGTTCCTCGAGGATGGAGAATTTGATCGCGCTGACGATTTTTGCGAACAGGTTCTCAACCAAGATCCGGAAAATGCCGAGGCTTATCTCGGTAAGCTGATGGTGGATTTGCATGTTAAGAAGAGAGAAGAGCTTGCCAATTGCGCAGAACCGTTCGACGATAATAAATATTTTCAAAAAGCAGTTCGTTTTGCCGATGCTGCTCTTGCTACTGATTTGAAAGGCTATGTTGCTTATATCATGGATCGAAACGCAAAAGACGAAGAAGCTCGGAAGGAATTGCTCTATCTAAAGGCAATGAATGAATGTAATTCAAATAATATTGACACACTTGAAAGCGCTTTAAAAGAACTGTCGTCCATTACAGGCTATAAGGATTCTGACGAACAAGCTCGCCTTTGCAAAGAAAAAATTGAGCAGATTCAAGTTAAGGAAGAGAAAGACAGAATTAAATCAAAAAAACGAGAAAATGTTTTAATAAATATATTGTCCGCAGTAGCGATAATAACAATAATTGTTGTAGCAGCGTTTATTATTTTTACAAAAATAATAACCCCAAATTTGCAATATCGTGATGCTATCGCATTGATGAACCAGGGTAAATATGAAGAGGCAATATCAGAATTTGAAGTTCTTGGTGGATATAAGGATGAATTTGCGTATGAGAAGATAATGAATTGCTATTATAAAATTGGGTTGGATTTGATGGACAATGGCGAGTATGCAGAAGCAGCAAAAGCATTTTCGTCATCAGGCCACTATAAGGATTCTATCAAAAAGCGAACTGAATGTATTAGATCATTTCATAGCCAAACAATATCTGCAGGATATTTTTATACTGTGGGCTTGAAATCGGACGGTACAGTCGTAGCGGTTGGTTATAACGATGGTGGTCAATGTGATGTTTCCAGCTGGGAAGACATTATTGCAATATCTGCAGGAGCTGTTCATACCGTGGGCTTGAAATCGGACGGTACAGTCGTAGCGGTTGGTTATAACGAGTATGGTCAATGTGATGTTTCCGGCTGGAAAGACATTATTGCAATATCTGCAAGAGCTGTTCATACCGTGGGCTTGAAATCGGACGGTACAGTCGTAGCGGTTGGTAATAACGATTATGGTCAATGTGATGTTTCCGGCTGGAAAGACATTATTGCAATATCTGCAGGATATTATTTTTATACTGTGGGCTTGAAATCGGACGGTACAGTCGTAGCGGTTGGTAATAACGATTATGGTCAATGTGATGTTTCCGGCTGGAAAGACATTATTGCAATATCTGCAGGAGCTGTTCATACCGTGGGCTTGAAATCGGACGGTACAGTCGTAGCGGTTGGTTATAACGATAATGGTCAATGTAATGTTTCCGGCTGGAAAGACATTATTGCAATATCTGCAGGAAGAAATTACACCGTGGGCTTGAAATCGGACGGTACAGTCGTAGCAGTTGGTTATAACGGTTATGATCAATGTAATGTTTCCGGCTGGAAAGACATTATTGCAATATCTGCAGGAGCTGGTCATACCGTGGGCTTGAAATCGGACGGTACAGTCGTAGCGGTTGGTTTAATCAGTGATGGTGGATGTAATGTTTCCGGCTGGAGGAATATTATGATTCCTGCGAAATACAAAGATAAGCGAACGGCTTTTTGACGCATAAGTTAAAGATTTAGGAGGAAAACATATGGCAAAAATAGCAGATATTATCAAATACGAAGGTGACAATAGCACATTTATATGGAAACACCCCTGCGAGGACTTCAACGCGCTGACACAGCTCATCGTTCACGAATCGCAGGAAGCGATCTTCTTTATGAACGGACAGGCACTCGACTTGTTCGGTGCAGGTCGCTATACGCTTGAAACACAGAATATTCCTCTGATTGGAAAAGCTTTGAACCGTGCCACCGGAGACAAGAGTCCTTTCCATTGCGAAGTTTATTTCATCAACAAGACCGAGCAGATGTCTATCAAGTGGGGCACGGATTCCAAGGTACAGTACGTTGAGCCTACATACGGTTTCCCCATCTCAATCGGAGCATCGGGTGAAATGTCGCTTCGTGCGGACAATTCGAGAAAACTACTTCTGAAATTGGTTGGAACGGAAAACTTTCTCGGTCAGCAAAAACTGGTCAGCTTCTTCCGTGCGTTTCTGATGGCACGGGTCAAGACCTACATCGCACAGGTGATGAAGTCCAACGCCATCAATATTTTTGAGATTGACGAGAACCTTACCGTGTTCTCCGAAGCTATCAAAAAGCTGCTGGTGAACGATTTTGCCGAATACGGCGTTGCGCTTGAACAGTTCTTTGTTACTACAATCGTCAAACCCGACGGCGACAGGCAGTACGAAAAGTTCAAGGAACTCCACTTCCGTCAGTATGCAGACATTGCCGAAGCAAAGCTTCGTCAGCAGGTCAGTGTGATCGACGCACAGACCGAGGCGCAGAAAGTAGTTATCGATTCTCAGGCGCAGGCTACAAAGCGTGCGCAGGAAGGTTATACCTATGCGCAAGAGCGCGGATTCGATGTTGCAGAAAAGGTCGCTTCTAATGAAGCAGTTGGTCAGATGACCAATCTCGGTGTAGGACTTGGCACTATGGCAGGTGTCGGCGGTGTCGTAGGAGGCGTTGTTGGCAATGCCGTTGGTGACGTCCTGAATAATACTGCCCCCGCCAATTCCACGCCCGTAGCTGAAGGCGGCTTCTGCGATAATTGCGGTGCAAAGCTCGTCCCCGGTGCCGCTTTCTGTGACGAATGCGGAACGGCAGTCGCAAAGGCAAATGATACTTGTGCAAACTGCGGCTATAAATTCGAGCGTCCGGGAAAATTCTGCCCCAAGTGCGGAACAAAGAGATAACGGAGGATTGATGACATGAAAAGGAATTTCGGTATATACAGCATCATATGGGCAATTTGCCTTGCAGTTTTTAATGTTATCGTATTTGTTACGCCCAACGAAATAGGCGGCATAAGCAAATTCAGTGGTTCGTTCTGGGTAGGATACATATTTATCACGATTGCGTTTATCGCTCAGCTTATTTGTGCGTTCTTTGCGTTCAAACCAAGGAATTTCAAAAAGCTTTTCTATAAGATACCGTTGATATCTGTCAGCTATTCGGGACTCGTCCTCATGCTGATTGCAGGTAGCGTTTTTATGGCTGTTCCTACACTGCCTGAATGGATAGGTATCATCGTTTGTGTGCTCATACTTGCATTCAACGCGATTGCAATTATCAAGGCAACAGCCGCGGCAGAACTCGTCAGCGGCATTGACGAAAAGGTGAAAACGCAGACTTTCTTCATCAAAAACCTTGCCACAGACGCACAGGGCCTTATGACCTCTGCTAAGTCCGACGAACTTCGTGCCGAAGCAAAAAAGGTTTACGAGGCAATAAGATATAGTGATCCTGTGTCAAACGTTGCTCTATCGGAGCTTAATACTCAAATTGAACGACAGTTTAATACTTTTGCTGATGCTGTCAACGCTGATGATGCCGAGCTTGCAAAGGAAACGGCAGACGCACTTCTTGAAATGATTGAGGTAAGGAATCAGAAGTGTAAGGCGTTGAAATGATGCTAAACACGGTCAATGTGTTTATCGACTTGGCAAATAGATAAATGTAAAGCAGGAGGGCAAATATGAAAGTAACATTTTTTGATGTTGAGTATGCTAATGCTCGAAATAAATCAATATGTCAGATCGGCATTTTGAGCAGAGATTTAGATAATCCCAATGCAAAAACTGATAAATTAGAACTCTATGTTAATCCGGAGGATAGTTTTGATGACAATTGTGTTCGCATACACGGAATTACAAGTGATACTGTAAAGCATGCACCGTCTTTTCAAAACATCTGGAACGATATAGAGCAATATTTCACAAATGCTGTTATTATTGGGCACAATGTTGCTTCCGCCGATCTTGATGCGTTGCATAAAAATTTGGCTCGGTATGGCATTGAAATCCCTGAAATTTATTATCTTTGCACCTATCAGCTTGCAAAGGAAATTGTACCTTCTTTTGCTGTTCGTGATTATGCACTTGATACGCTATGTAATTTCTTCGGTATTACCGTTACAGAGAAACACAATGCTTTTTATGATGCTTGCGCTTGCTCTGATTTATTGGACAAGCTGGTAGAGTATTCAAAATTTGACATCGAAAGTGAAATTCAACGATATATTCCGAGTGACAATGCTGATTTTATCGCCTATATCTCCGGTGCTTCTCTTAAAAAGGATATTCACGCACTTTATGGTATGGTTAAAGGTTTTGCGTTGGACTCTGCAATATCAGAGGAAGAAAAAGATTATATTAAATCGTGGAGAGAAACATTTTCTCCATATACGGCTTATACGGACGTGGCAACAATTATTGGTGTGATTGATAATATTTTGGCAGATGATGTTATTACGCTTGAGGAAATCAACACGCTCCAACTAACAATCAGGAAGCATTTTGATATTGTTTCTACCTCAACCGTCACTCTTGCCACACAGATTTTGAACGGGATCATTAGAGGTATCTTAACTGACGAAGAGATTACCGACGAGGAATGTCAGAATCTTCGTGCGTGGCTGTATGAAAATAACTATTTGTCCGGACATTTTCCGTTTGACAAGCTTTATAGTGCGATTGAAACGGTCTTGGCAGATGGTGTACTAACTCCAAGTGAAGCTGCAACCATTAAATCCGAAATAAATAATCTCCTTGACCCCGTTGAAGCCTTGCGCAAGGAAGTTATGTCGCTCAAAGGTAAACGAATATGTTTGAGTGGCAACTTTGCATTCGGCCAAAAATCCGCAGTTGAGCAGTACATCATTGATCAAGGAGGTATTATCGAAACGAGCGTCAAGAAAACAACCGATATCTTGGTTGTAGGTGACTACGAATCCCTGTCCTATTCTAACGGAACCTATGGCACGAAAGTTAAAAAAGCAATTGAATACAATGGTAAGGGGTGTAATATTCAAATCTCCAAAGAAAGCGATATTATTAAGCCCGACAAGTCTTTTAGTGAAGTATTATTCGGTTTTATAGATGAAAGTGGTCTAAGTGATGCTGAGGTTTACAAAAAAGCACAGCTTCCACGTCAGACGATGTCTAAGATCAAATGTGTTCCTAACTATCTGCCATCCAAACAAAACATTTGCGCATTTGCAATCGCATTGGAACTTGACGTGGAGCAGACTAACGAGCTTCTTTCTTCTGCCGGATACGTTCTTTCAAGAAGCTTTGAATTTGACAGAATCATTGAGGATGCTATTATCCACGGCAATTATGATATATACAGCATAAATGAAAAGATGTATGAATTGGGAATTTCATGGCTCGGTGCAAAATAATTGTCACTTTCAAAGATACCATAGAAAATTCAATATTTGTTATAATACACTCACAAGGTGAATCTTGTGGGTGTATTTTTTTTACAGACAGAATTATCACTTTCAGAGTTACCAAAATCTTTGGTAATAATGATAGAATAACATCACAAAATACGAAAATGTTTCAAAAAAGGTATTGACCTGCCCCAAGGGCAATGAATTATAATATATACTATAAGGAGGAATTATTAATGGGATATAGTGTAAAATGGGTTGAAACACATTTGGGTGTTTCTCGAAAGGCGCTTCGCAATTATGAGGATCACGGCATAATGCCTAAATATAAATACCGGAATCGTGATTATGATGACAATGATATAAAAAATATTTGGTCAATTAGGGTTCTTCAAGGAATGGGTTTCACTGTCAAAGAAATTGCTGACATTTGTAAACAGGCAAAGAACGATGAAAACTTCTCTTTGCAACCGTTTATCTCAGATAAAATCGAAAAATTAGAGCTGGAAATTGAAGAAAGAAAAAAACATCTGGGTTACGCAAAAACAATTAAGTTATTTGGCCACTTTCCTGCTTTTCCAAGAGAGATGGGGCAAGTAACATGCCAGGAATTCCGCGAGAGATCAATTGAACAATGGAATATGGAAATTGATGAACATGATAAGAAGTACCTGCGATTAGCAGAGATATTATTATCAGACGAATTTGATCAGATTGGCGAATTAGAACTTGGCATGATGTTTGAATCAATTATTGATATGTTTACACCTGGAAGTGAAATGAATAAAACTATCGAGTTAAATGTATTATTGCAAGGGTTAACTGATTCTAAAGACAAAGAACCTTCCGATATCAAAGTTCAAGTCTTGGTAGAGATGCTACATAAACAATTTATCAAAATAGCAAATGCTGAGGGTGATTTATCAGCAGGTACTTTTGCCCGACATTTTTCACATACGTTGATCCTTGGCGACCAGGGTGAATTGATGGCAAAGAGATATGGTAAAGAAGGTTGTTTATTTGCAGCAAATGCCATTGCAGTGTATGGCGGATTTGCGTCATATCAGGATTTATGCGATCAGGTGTTCGAGTGAATATATGTCACTTTAAAAGTGACCAAACAAATACAAGAAAATGGTAGAATATAATCACAATACGAAAGAGAGGAAACAGTTATGGAAAAGTACGTAGTTATGGATCTGGAAATGTGCAGAGTACCAAGAGAAAATAGAAAAGAAAAGTATCATTATCATATGGAGTTAATTCAAATTGCTGCGGTTGAATTGGATGAGAAATTGAATATAACAGGATCATTCAATACATTTGTAAAACCTGAATTTGGTTCAGTTGATAATGCTATTCAACGCTTGACAGGAATTACACGTCAAGATACAAAATCGGCACCGTATGTAAAAGAAGCATTGCAGGCTTTTATTGATTGGTTACCTGAAAATGCTATTTTAGTAACATGGAGCCAAAATGATGTAGAACAGATAACAAATGAGCTTACTTATAAGAATATTGTATTGCCGGAGTTAAGTTATTACCTGAATTATTACGAAGACTGTCAGATCCTTTTCGGTCAGAAAATGAATCGTAATAAAAGATACAATTTGAAAGAAGCACTTTCGATCGCAAATATTGATTATGATGAGAATATACATAATGCACTTGTTGATTCTGCAAATACTGCATTATTATTTTCAAAAATCAAACAAGAGCCACAATTTGAAGTCAATCAGTATTATAAAACGGAAGATAATGCGGATTCTTGTATGATACAATTCCCATTTAGCGGGTTGCAGCAATTGTTATTACAGATTTAAAATGTCACTTTCAAAGTGCCCAATGACAGAAAGATTAATGATATAATTTCATTACAAATAAAGAAGAGAGAGGTAAAAATTATGAAACAGAACGTGTTTAAGATCATTATTTTAGTGTGTATCACTATTTGGGTTATTTGTCCGGATTTTATTCCCGGTCCAATTGATGATATTATTCTTGCGGTTATTGGTGTAAAGCAATTTAAACAGGTCTCAAAAAAGGAGGCATAATACCAATGAATACAATTGTTTTTTGTAAAGTATCCGAAAAAGACATAATCAAGTTTTTTCTGAAGCATGATAATAAAATATATTATTTGTTTTCTCAGAATTACAGAAAAAGCGCACATTTGCATTTTAAGCATGGCGTAGCGTTGGAAGATACGATGGATTTTTGTAAAGCTCACGGTGATCAAGCTATTATTCATACGATGGATAAAATACCGGTTTATATTAAGTATATCGAAAAAGAGTATCAGATATCAGTATACAATAAGACAAAGCAAAAAAATTTATTAAGAGATAAAAAACGTCTGGCAAAAGCATATAATTCGGATTGGAATCAGTATGTATTTGCTGATGTAATATAAAAAAGACAGGAGGTGAAGATTATGCAATGGTGTCCATATTGTGACAAAGTTTATGATGAATCGGAATATGGTATATGCCCTTACTGCTCTGGTCAGTTAGAGGAAGAAGTTGAAGAGAGATTCTTCAAGATTTGTCCTAACTGCGGTGGTGTAATGTACTGGGATGATTACTGGTCATGTACTAATTGCGGTGAAGAAATTGACTCCGATGAGGATGACAACGACGGTATTATTGTAGGTTAATACAACATCAACTCTATCAAAAATGGGTCGTAGCGTTAAGCAAGCAAAAGTAAAAAAACAAACGGGCAACTCATTAAAAGAATTGCCCGTTTGTTTTTTCTATTTTAGTGTGCTCCGCATGAGCAACTCACTTGGCAGT
Source organism: uncultured Clostridia bacterium (assembly GCA_945918795.1). Taxonomy (GTDB): domain Bacteria; phylum Bacillota; class Clostridia; order HGM11327; family HGM11327; genus SIG351. Next base: position 10,220 of record CAMEIT010000044.1, read on the forward strand.
GAAAGTCCGCTACAGACTTAGCAGTAGGAACTGTTAGCCAAAGAGAAGGGTATCCGTCGAGAGGTGGAATCTGAAAGAAGTCGGATGTAATGGCTGGGAAGTGCCATTACAGTCAAAACCTTGGTCTGATGAACAGAAATCGTTTATAAGTCCTATTGAAGGGGATGAGGGCACTTAACAAAACATACTCCAGTACTTCAATATGTAAATACGGCAGATAAATGAGGTGTATGTGATTGTTCTTACCCGAGGCGGTCTTGCAGGCGGAAAAATCTGTAGTAACAAAGAACTGCAAGAGGTTAGTAGTGGTCATAGTACCGAGGAAATATTCCTGGGAAGGACCGAACAATCATAAGTTCCGAGTAAGAAACTATAGGGGTCGGTATGATGAAAACAGAATGCTTCGAAAACGATGGTTTTCTGCAAAAGGATAGTGTGGAACACGAAGAATATGCAGAAACGTACAGTACAGAAAGTCGAAAGGTTAACCAAAAGGACGATGCAGACTTGCTTGAAAAAAGCGCCGTGTAGAGATAATCTGAACAAACCCTACAAGCGAGTAAAAGCCAATAAGGGAGCAGGCGGAGTTGACTGAATGACCGTTGAAGAAGCACTGCCTTGGCTGAAAGAACATTGGAATGAACTGCTCGAAAGCATAGGGAATTACAAATATAAGCCGTCGTCTGTTAGTAAAGCAGAAATTCCAAAGGATAACGGCGGAATAAGGATGTTAGGAATACCTACTGTCATAGACCAAAATCAAATAATCCGAACTTTTTTCTGATAGGAGAAGGGTTCGGATTATTTCTTTATATACGGTATCCTTCCGGTATGCGAAATTGTTCGAACTCCGACGATGAACGATAAGCCTCACGGCTATTGAAAAATACGTACTTGGAGGAAAAAGTTATGAAACACCAAAACGAAATTACCTACACTGAGAGAGACGGAATATTTTATCCTGATCTTTCAATTCCCGAACAAACCGACTACCATATCGGCAAATACAGACAGATGCGGCTTGACTTCTTGAAAAAGCACCGCAGAGGCACATACACTACCCTGCTGACCGAAGGAAGATTATTGGCACACTTGTCTGCCATAGATCAGGAAGCACGCTTACAAGTTGAATTTTTGACTGAAGCACTTGCCAAACAACGAGGTATTGATGAAAACCTTAAGGCAACCGATCAACTTCATTGGGTGCAGGAGATGAATAACTGTAAGGCGCAGGCCGAGGAAATTGTAATTCGGGAGGTGGTATATCAATGACGAGCATTATTATAGAACTTTGGTATGAAAACATCAATCAGTCAGAAGGTATATTCGATACTCTGAAATTCAAAGAATTGTTCGACTACACCGATTCATGTCAGAGATGTTGCACGGCATCTGAAAACAAGTCAACTTCACTTAGCCACGCTGATTACTTCGGCGTGGCTTCTTTAATTTCGATATATTATTGAATAATAATTTGGAAATTGACAAATTCTATTGACAAGCAGTCACAAAAAGTATATAATATATGTGACGAGGTGAGCGTATGGCACGAATTGATTGTTTTAATCCAATAGCCGGAAGGATATCGAATTTACCCGCCGGCGAAATATTTGTTATATCTGACTTCTCAGATCTTGCGGATGATGCAGCCATTCGCAAGGTTTTGTCGCGCCTTGAGGGCGATGGAAAAATACGCCGTATCATGCGAGGAGTTTATGATTGCCCCATATATAACGACTTTTTAGGCGAATATGTAGAGCCGCACCCCGATAAGATTGCTCATGCAATTGCACGGAATTTTGGTTGGACGATAGTTCCTTGCGGCGATACTGCACTCAATATGCTTGGGCTTTCGACACAGGTCCCATCAGTATGGCTTTATGTCAGTGATGGAAATTATCGTAAGTACCAATGCGGAAACATTACTATTGAGTTCAAACATACGGCTAACAGAGAAATATCTAAAATTTCATCGAAAACCGCATTGATTATTCAGGCAATCAAAGCGCTTGGAAAAGAGAAAATAGCCGATGAGGTTATAAATAAGATTAAAGTCTCAACAACGGAGGATGAACGTAACCTTATGTTTACCGAAGCCAAGTATGCCACATCGTGGATATATGATATAATTAAGGACATTTGCAGAGGGGCAAAATGAGAAATATAGCAACCATACCGGCGCGCGACCGCGAGGCACTGTTCCGTAATACAGCCGCAAAGATGGGTGTGAGTGAGGCAATCATCGAGAAAGATTTTTGGGGCTGCTATATGCTCGATTATCTGTTTCACCGCTGCGCTTGGAAGGATAACCTTGCATTCAAGGGTGGTACAAGCCTTTCCAAAGCCTACGGACTTATTGAGCGATTCTCCGAAGATATTGATCTGATCCTCGATTGGCGGGTTCTCGGGTACGGCATCAATGAGCCTTGGGAAGAACGCAGCAATACGAAACAGGATATTTTCAATAAAGAGGCGAACACAAGAGCGGAAACGTTCCTTCGTGATACTTTTTTGCCTGCCGTTTCTGCAGATCTTACCGCTGAGCTTGGCGATGGCGTGAAATGCTTTATTAATCCCGACGATGCGCAAACGGTGAAGATTGCTTACCCGAACAGCTTTGCCGATATGTCAATTCTCCAAGAGATCCGACTTGAAATCGGTGCGCTTGCAGCGTGGATTCCTGTAAAAACGGTGAATGTCACTCCTTATGCTACGGAGAAATATGCTCGGGTATTCACTCAACCGACAACCGATGTTTTAACAGTTTTGCCGGAACGCACATTTTGGGAGAAGGTAATGATATTACACCGGGAGGCTTTTCGTGCTGAGGACAGACCGTTCCCGGCGAGATCTTCCCGCCATTATTACGATTTGTACCGAATGGCACAGACCGATGTCAAAGACCGTGCCCTTGCAGACAACGACTTACTCACACGAGTTGTGGATTTCAAGGACAAGTTCTACCGTTGTCCGTGGGCGAGATACGACCTTGCCAAGCGCGGCACAATGCACCTGATGCCGCCCAGCTATAACCTCGATAAGCTCCGCGATGACTATGAGCATATGCAGAATATGCTGTTTGGCGAGAAGCCGAGCTTTGAGGAGATAATGCAGGGGATAGAAAAGTTAGAAACAGAAATCAACGAGATATAAGATGGAGAGAACGAAAATGGCAAAGAAAAAAGTGGAAGAAAAAATGAATTTGGACACGATTCTGTTCAAGTGTCGTGATATACTGCGTCAAGCGCGGAACTCTGGCTCGTTCTTTGAAAAGCGTGATATGATGCTTACGCTTGTATTCCTGCGCTTTATTGGTGAAAAATTTGAGGATGGTGTTGAGAAACTCCGTCAGGATCTTATCAAAGAGGGGCTTGACCCCGATGATGAGGCAATCAAGGCTGCTTTCTTGGATGACCCCACTTTTACAGACGGCACATACAATCTGCCCATAGAAGCCCGTTGGTCAACAATCATCAATAAACCTGCACCGGAACTCAATGTTGCACTTGATAACGCACTGCACAGCATTGCTACAAGTAGCAAGCAGCTCAAGGGATGCTTTGTTGAGGGTACTTTTACCACTCGCAATCTTGCGCCCAATGATATCAAAAAGATCGTGGATGAAGTCAACAAAATAAGCCACAAGGCATTTGGAGAGGAAAAAGACCTGATCGGACGAGTATATGAGTACTTCCTCAAAGAATTTGCCGTCAACGCAACCAAAGAGGAAGGCGAGTTCTACACTCCTCACGATGTGGTACAGCTGATTGCCTCTATGATCGAGCCTTTTGACGGCACGCTGTATGACCCCTGTTGCGGTTCGGGGGGTATGTTCATTCAGAGTGCCGACCTTATCCGCAAGAAGCGCGGTGATATCAGCCGCATTAACATATATGGTCAGGAAAAAGAACCTGCCACTTACCGTCTTGCAAAAATGAATCTCGCTTTACGCGTTATCAGCCACAACCTTGGTGAAGAAGCTGACTCTACCTTTACCCATGATCTGCACAAGGGTCTATACTTCGATTACATCATGGCAAATCCTGCTGTTATTTATGGACTAACAGCCTAAAAACCTTGATATTATGCGATTTTTGGCTACTTTGAGCCGATGTTTTTTAAAACAATTTAATAAAAAAATCTAAAAGCGTGTTTACTTTGCTCATTGCGAGCTAATGTGGACACGCTTTTTTGTTGCCCGATTTCGGGACGGAGGTAAAAAAATGTACGATAAAAATTATGAACTGCTTGCCGATGCAATTATTGTTCAAGCAGCAAAAGATTACAGACGGTCAAAATCCGTATCGGTCAGAAACGAAATTAAATGTTTTTTTCTCTCGGAGTGGTTCGCTTGTTTAACAAATACAGACGGTCATAAGCTGTTTAGAAAATTAGAGCAGGAACGAGATGGAAAGAAAAAGCATCGAGGAAAGGAGGTTTACGATGTCAGTATTCAGAATTGAGAAAAACAAAAATTACACGGTTATGTCAAATCATCATCTGAGAGACAATGAATTATCGCTCAAGGCAAAAGGACTATTATCTCAAATGCTGTCCTTACCGGAAAATTGGGACTATACCCTTGCGGGGTTATCACGCATAAACAAAGAGAGCGTCGGTGCAATCCGTACCGCCGTATGGGAGCTTGAAAAAGCCGGATATATTACGAGGCGGCAGGGACGCGACAGCAAGGGCAAAATGACAGCCATTGAGTACACCATATATGAGCAACCCCAGCCGATGACATCACCGCCGACATCGGATAATCCGATATTGGAAAACCCGATGTCGAAAAATCCGACAACGGATAAATCGACATCGGAAATCCCGACGTCGGAAAACTCAACACAATTAAATAAAGATAAAACAAATAAAGAAAAATTAAATACTGATTTAATTAAATATCCATCTATCAATCAAAGAGAGCAAGCTCAGGAAATTCGATGGATAGATAGATACAACAAAAACACAGAGCATATTAAAAATAATATTGAATACGATACTCTTGTTTACAGCTATGACAAGGCGGTTATTGATGAAATAGTTTCCGTAATGGCGGAGGTGCTTACGATAGACACCCCGTACTACACCATAGAGAAAAAGCAGTACCCGACTGAACTTGTACGGCAGAGATTTCTTGAAATTGATTACAGTAGGTTAGAGGCTTTTATGCTTGAATTTTCGCGGCGCAATGAAAAAATCCGCAACACAAAAGCCTATCTTATAACTTCACTGTTCAATATACCCGCAACGGCGGAAACAAACTTGTCGAATATGGTGAAAAACGATTTATACGGCAACGGAGGGAGGCGGCAAGAATGATTGGCATAATTACAGTGTTTACAATAGGTGCTATAGTTGGAGCAATAACCATATGCTGTTGTGTTGCTGCGGGACGTGCAGATAAAGCCGCAGGGAACATAAACAGTAAATTTCAATGAATATAGCATATATCTCAAGCGAAACGGAGGTGATAACAATGCCGACAAAGAAAAAACAGTCAACTTCCAACCAAATCACGGAAATGAAGATTACGGAACTGCATCCATTCAAAAATCACCCATTTAAGGTTTTGGATGATGAGCTCATGCAGCAGACAATAGACAGCATTTCACAAGTGGGAGTGCTTTCCCCTGCTGTTGTTCGTCCAAGTCCAAACGGTGACGGGTACGAAGTCATATCGGGGCACCGAAGACTTCATGCCTGTGAAGCAGCAGGGCTTGAAACAATGCCCGTCATTGTCAAAGACCTAACGGACGATGAAGCAATAATCTTTATGGTGGACAGCAATTTGCAAAGGGAAAATATACTGCCGAGCGAACGTGCGCTTGCGTACAAAATGAAGATGGAAGCCCTAAAACATCAAGGAAAACGAGATGATTTAACTTTCCGACAAAATGTCGGAAAGTCGTGGACTGTTGAAAAGCTGTCGCAGGATACAGGCGAACACCCAAGGCAAATTGAAAGATATATCCGTCTTGCAAGCCTTGAACCGGAACTTTTAGAAAAGGTTGACAGTAAAGAAATATCATTTACCCCTGCCGTGGAGCTTGCGAGCCTTTCGCAAGAAGAACAGCAGGGTTTTTTAGATGCGATGGAATATTCGCAAAACGCACCGTCGTTATCCCAAGCGCAGCGTATAAAAAAATTAAGCAAAAGCGGCAAATGCACGGTCGAAGCTATGCGGGAGATTATGTCGGAGGAGAAGAAAAGCGACCTTGATAAAATCACAATAGAACCTGACGAAATAAAAAAATATTTCCCGCGTTCATTTACACCAAGCCAAATGAAAGACACGATTTTGAAGCTTTTGGACAATTGGTTGAAAAACAGAACAAAGAAAAGAAATACAGAGAGGAGCTAAACAAATGAGCAAACAATTATGTCCCAAATGTAAAACAGGAGCGGAGAGCTATAAGCTTGATCCGAAAAGTGAGGTGTGCCCGTATTTACAATACCATAACGGTAAGAGCTGTCCATTCTTCTCTCCCATTGAAGAAAGTGAGGTGAATGACGATGAAGGAGTTTGAAGTAACAATTACCGAGACACTCCAAAAATCGGTAGTTGTAGAAGCTGATTCAAAAGATGATGCCATACAGATGGTTGAAGATATGTGGAAGGATGCCGATATTATCTTAGACAGTGAAAACTTTGTAGGCGTTGAATATGAATCCGATAACGGCAAAGAAATTGAAAAAACGAATGAATTGGAAGTCCTGCTTGTAGAACCCGGTCAATATGCAAAAATGACCACTATAGAAGCAGGACTTTCTTCTATGCAGAATATTGTAGGCGGTAACATTCAGGCAGCATATTTTTTTGAAGAGCCTGTTGCGATTGTATGCAATGAGGAAGGAAAAATTAACGGTTCAGAACTGAATCGGGCTGTAAAAGATGAAAACGGCAAAATGCTTGATATTATAGCCGGGACATTCTTTGTCTGCGGTTTGGGTGATGAGAATTTTGTTTCTTTACAACCTGAGCACAGAGCAAAGTTTGAGAAAATGTTTAAGAATCCCGAAGCATTTTTAAAAATGGGAAAAGGCATTATGGCTATACCCATTGAGCCGAAGAAAGATGATTTAAATAAAAAGACGGATACGAAAACACACGGACAGGAGCTGTGATTATGATAAAGCATTATTTGATTTATAGGTATAAGCCGCCTTAGTGAGTTGCCGGGACGAGAAGAAAATACGAAGAAAAATCTGGAGGTTAAAGAACATGAAAACAAAACATTCAATTAAATCCTTAATTTCGGGGATGTTGGCAGTTGTTATGACAATCGGAGCAATCCCCTCGATGAGTGTATTTGCCGCACAGGTAAATGAATATATTGATCCGGCTGATGTTTGGATTACTTCAAACGGCAGGACAAATGAACTTGATTTCAATGCAACGATTACGCAGGAGACATTATGGTGTCCTGTGTGTAATAAAGATACTATCATGCTGACTTACAGAACGCCGGAATATACCAAGTCAGGCACTACAGCACTAAACCGTGGTGTTGCGTATTCTGATGGTACGATGACGGACGGAGTAACAAAAGGAAATATTGATGACGGAAGACCGGGAATTGATGCAACCTATACCACCTATCATTGGACGAAATCTATTTGTCAGGTATGCGGCACAATCAATTCGGCTGATGGCTTTGACTCATATTGCTTTAGCAGAAATGTATATAGCTTAAATAGCTGTGACCACGATTTTTTCCTTGACTTTGACAATACCACATATGAACCGTATAACGACACTTACCATACAACGGTTTTGAAAAAAGGTCAGTATTGTCAGTTTTGCAAAGGAACAAAGGCAAGAGCTACAGAAAAAAGAGAAGCCCATAACTTCATTGAGGTTATCGACGCTCAGCTTGGAAACAACCGTTTCTATGTTTCAGAGAGATGTGATGATTGCGGATATGAAACAAATGAATATATTACAGCAAAAAGTGTTGTAAGTTCATATTACGGAACGGTTGACGGTGCTCCTCATACCGTAAGTGTTTCAGACCTTTCCGAAGGCGATGTTCACACAAGTATTCGTTATGGCACAAGTGCAAATAGCTGCACATTAACATCGGCACCAAACTATACCGAAGCAGGATATTATCCCGTATATTATGAAATTGATTATAAATATGACGGAAAGAGCATGACGGAAAACGGTGTATCGTATGTGTGGCTATTGGAAGATGAAAATGATACTATTATCATTCTTCCTCCGACAAATTCAAATGAAGAACACAGCCACGATTACAGGTATGTTGAAACGATTAAGCCGTCTTGTGAAAACTTAGGTTATGAACATTGGCAATGTGACGGCTGTGGAAGACTTGAGCAGAGAAACTATACTCCCGCTCTTGGACATAACTACAAGTCGGTAACGATTAGAGAAGCAAACTGCAAGCAAGGAGGGTTGAAATTAAATCTGTGTGAAAATTGCGGCAGCTTTTATGAGGAAACAACTCCGGTTGGCGAACATCACTACCACAGCGAGGTGATAGCTCCGACTTGCCGTAATGTTGGATATACAGAACACATTTGTGATGTATGCGGTCATTCGTATATTACCGATATGACACCTATTATTTCTCATTCATTTGAGAAAATCACGAAAAAGCCGACTTGCCTTGATAAAGGCTATACCACTTCTACCTGTACAATGTGCGGACTCAATTATGTAAGTGATTATACAGAGCCTTTGGGACACAAATGGGACGAGGGACATACCGTTACCAACTCCACTTGCGATGCTGAGGGCGTTATTGAGTATCACTGCTTAAATGACGGCTGTACGGAAAAAATGATTAAAGCTACCTCTGCAACGGGACATACACCGGGCAAGGCGGCAACTTGTACTGAGCCTCAGGTATGCGAGGTATGTGGAACTGTTCATGGCTAATTAAAGGGAACAAAAAGAAAGGAAAAGCACAATCCAGACGGTATCAGCGGCAGGCTACAAGAATAAATTGTGATTTCACAAGA
>CAMEIT010000045.1 GCA_945918795.1 uncultured Clostridia bacterium
TTGGTTGGAGACGACCCGGGAGAGTAGGTAGTTGCCGGTTTTATTATATTTAAAATCGAAGCTAAAAACCGAAGCTTAAATTGTTGAGCTTCGGTTTTTGTTACTTGGTATACGGAGAGACGACCCGGAGAGATCGCAATGAAATTGCCGGTATTTGCAGGTTTTATTATATTTAAAAATACAGCCGAAGCTTGAATTGTTGAGCTTCGTTTTTTGTTACTTGGTATACGGGGAGACGACCCGGTGAGAACGCAATGAAATTGCCGGTATTTGACGATTTTATTATATTTAAAAACATAACCGAAGCTTGAATTACGGGTTTAGGTTTTTATATAAAACTTTATAGCATAAAATGTGCATAAAGGCAGAACATAAAATATATTATTTTCAACATCAGTTCGAAAGTCAGAGGGTGTGTTCAATGAGGTTATGGCACAATTCTTTAATAAAAGTTCTCCCACGTAATCAACTTTTGGGTCAATGGCGTGAACTTAACAGCATTTTCAAGCTGAACAACAGGCATATTCTCATAAATTTTGTATATGATTATCCTGCTTTTGATTTGTATTGTTATTCGATGAATGTTATCAATGAAATGAAGCGCAGGGGTTACCGTGTTGATATGCGGAATTTCAACAACCGTTTTGAAAATAACAATTTCGCATACAGCAGCAAATATATTCCGTTTGAGAATAAAATGAACGATACTTACCTTAAAATATGTATCGCAAATCTTTATGAAAAATATTTATGTCATGGCATTACCGAGGCAGAATGGCAGAGTATTTACAATGCACATAAGGATATTACAAACAGCATGAATATATAAACAACAATGAAATAAATGCTTTTTAAGGCAAAACTGCCTCATGCAATCAAATTATAAAATTTTAATTGCATAAGGCAGTAAAATAACTTTGGATTTCCCGTAAATTATCGGAAAATCATTGTATTATATACATTGAAAATTCGAGGTGCATTATTCCTTTTCGCCGTTGAGTGAATCACGCAGTGTTTTGCCTATCTTGAATGAAACAACCTTGCATGGCGGGAATACGATTTTGTCTTTAGACTGGAGGCTTACACCTTTTCTTTCAGCGCGCTCTTTAACCTTAAAGTTGCCGAAGCCTACTATCTGAACGTTGTCGCCTGCCTGAAGTGCGTTTGAAATCGATTCAAAAACAGCCTCTACGATTTCTTTTGATTGTTTCTTTGAAATACCTGTCTTTTCTGCTACATCTGCTATTAAAATATTTTTATTCATAGCCGTCTCCTTCGTAATTTGTAAATATATTATATTTTAGTATATGCCTAAAAATACTCATTATAACCGACGGAAAATATGCTGCGACGTAACAAAATCCGATACGGCCGGTTATCAGCCTGCCTGAACATTGATCCGATCGGGGCATATGTGTATGAGAATTAATTTATTCTGCCGTTACAATTTGCATCAAAGGCAAATTTGCTAATTTATCGATTCGCTTTCCGCGAAAGACTTCGCGTATGCGTCAGTGTATTTTTTAAGCTCAACATCGGGATTAATATCCATTTTTCTGCAAACATCCGCAACCGCAAAAAGGATCTCCGCAATATTGTCATTGTCGGCGTTGACTTCGAGCGAATGAATTACTTCAGATGCTTTTGGCGAATATTCGTGGTTATATCCGAATGCTTGTGTTTTGCGAATTATTTTGCACGCCTTTGTAAAAGGAGGAAGATCCTTTGGAAGCGACAATATTGATGCTGCTGTGGATTTGATGTTTTTTTCTTCTCGCTTGACCTGTTCCCATGAATCGAGTGCCTGCTTACTGTCGTTTGCAGTTGTATCTCCAAACACATGAGGATGCCTTCTGATGAGCTTTTTAACGATCCCGTTTACAACATCACTGAATGTAAATTCACCCGTTTCAGCCGCAATCTGACTGTGAAAAACTACTTGCAGGAGCATATCTCCGAGTTCTTCAATAAGATTATCTATATCGTTATTATTGATTGCCTCAACAACCTCGTATGCTTCCTCGATAATGTTCTGTCTTATTGATTCGTGAGTCTGTTCTTTATCCCATGAACAGCCGCACGGATTATACTTCAGAGAGCCTACGCTTGCTTCAACGTTTTGTCCGCGTAAAATCCGCATAATCTCGAATAAAGCCCCTATATCGTATAACTTTTTTTCAAAATTGTCAAGGGGTAAAATAACAAAATTTACAGAAAAGTCATAGAGTTTTTGTCTATCCATGTCAAACAGCGGTATTTTTGCAAATTTAGTGTCCGGATAACCGTAAAAATAGAGAATTTCAAAGTCATCGGGATACATTTCAAGCAGCTTAAGCTTTATTTCGCTTACAAGAAATTTATTGTCTGCCTCGCTTATAAGCGTGGAAACGCGCGTGTTAACTGTATCCTTGCGGAACAGATGCGCCGGAATTATGTTTACGCCTTCGCATAAAGTCATTCCGGAAACGGATGAAATATATTCCGCGGCGCCCTCACACGGAACTGTTTTTATCTCACCGGGATAATTTTCCGTTATTTTCTGAACAAGAATATCGCCTACGGCAGGAGACCCCGATACGCACAATATAACCTCGTTTGACTGCGCCTGTGCGCATATATACTCATACATTGAGTCGTACATGGAATCGAACGATTCTGCATTTTCATAAAATCTGTCAAGTGTTTCGAGCTTTATTCCTTTTTGCATCATATACCGTACTGCACTGTGTGTTTCGGTGCGGCATATTATCTTTTTTGCGGAATTGTTTTCCTCGAACAAAATTCTGTATCCCTCAACGGACAATCCGTTTATATCTGAGTATCCTAATCCTATAATTGTAATTTTATTCATAAAGCATCAATCCAAAAAACGTGCAAGCTTTTCAGCTATCGATTTTCCTTTCGGTATAAATTCAAGATCGCTCTTTTTTATAGAACGTGTTATCAGAGCAATCGCAAAATATATTATAACACCTGCAATTATTGCGGCGCCGAGTGCAATAACAATGTGCAATGAGGCTCTGCTGAGAAGTACATAAGTAACAAGCGCCACAGCACCCATTAAGAGGCTCGCAACAAGAGGCTTTATAAACGTCTGTATTATTCCGAGCTTGAAGCAAGTGAAATATTTTACGCATATAACATCGAGAACGGCTGTAAATGTAAATACGGATATTGTGCCTATTGCGGCGCCGATTATGTTGAGCGAAGGTATTTTTGTGAGGAAATACGTCAAAGGTATTTTTATAAGCAACGCTCCGATTGCAAGATTCAATACAGGGATATTCTGCTTGCCGAGCCCCTGGAGAATTGCGGTTGCGGCGTGTATTACGGGCAGAGCCAATACTGTAAGCGACATTACTCTTAAGCATTTTATTGCAATAAGCATTTCCCATTCTGAATAATTTGAATACAGTATTCTGATAATGGGTTCTGCAAGGACGCACAGGCCTATTGCACACGGGAATGTTATGAGTGTTGTAAGTCTTAAGCTTGTTGCCGACTTTTTACGAACATCGACTGCACTGCGCTTTGCGTGCGCCTGAGATATGGCAGGCACTATTGAAATTGCAAGAGATGTGGAGAATATGAGTGGAAGTGCTGTTATCGGGGAGCACGTACCGGACATTATTCCGTAAAGGCTTGTTGCAAGCGAAGTTGTGAATTTTTCATAAAGCTCAGGGAATGTTAAGGCAATCTCGGTCATTGACTGTGCAGATTCAATTATAACGTTGTTTTTTGCGGCGTACTCGATGAAGCTTTCAACAGTAAACGGTATTCCGCCAACATCGGCAATTATATCCTTCAGCCCGTTTATTACGATAAGCTGGTCTATCATTGAAACAAGCGGGAGGATGGCAGAGCCTATTGCAACAGGCAAAGCTATGACAATGACATCTTTTATTATCTGTTTGGAAGAAATATCGGCAGACTTAATGCTCATGGAGCGTATGTCGGATATGATTTCTCTTTTCTTACCCCTGTACAGAATCACAATATATATCAGTGCGACGAGTTCGCTCAACATAACGCCTGCCACAGCTCCGACAGCACCCCAAAGCGTACCGTATTGTACAAAATAGAGCGCAAGCCCGAGACCTGCCACAAGCTTTATGAACTGTTCTATTATCTGCGAGACTGCTGTGGGCACCATATTCTGCATACCCTGGAAATAGCCTCTGTATGCGGAAAGAACAGATACAAACAGGATTGCCGGCGCTATTGCGAGCAATACGTATTTTGAATCCGGATTGCCCTGCCTTTGTGCAATAAGTCCGCTGAACAATGCAAGTATTGCCATTGCCGCAAAGCCCAAAGCGATCATAAGGAGCTTGGAGAGTCTGAATGTTCTGTTTGCAAGCTTGTAGTCACCAAGATTTACGGCGCGCGCTACGAGCCTTGAAATTGCAACGGGGAATCCCGCGGACGAAATGACAAGCAGGAAAGAATACATAGGATATGCAAGCTGATAAATTCCCATGCCCTCGGTTCCGATTATGTTTGAGAGCGGTATTCTGAAAATTGCACCGAGTATTTTTACAATTATTCCGGCAACAGAAAGTATTGCTGCGCCATTGATAAAACTTGAAGCGATTTTTTTCATAAAAAATACAGCCTTTTTGCAAAAAGCTTTCCCTTTCTTTAACTTCAGCTTCCGATACGGCAATTCTGAGCATAATGCACGTAAAACAATGACATTACCGTATTTTACATAAACAACATATTTATTTTAATCGACAATTTTAATTATAACATATAATCATACGGAAAATCAACCGTTATAATCCGTTTGCATAAATTATTTACAAAAAAACGGGTTTTTTGATACTTTGAAGTAACATATACGAGCCGTATCTGCCAAAGTTTCTTAAGTTCCAATATGCTTTTTGTCGGTTATATTTATTAATATATTCGCACGGATCTGTTATTATAACTTTTGACGAAAACAATAAAGCATCAACGCATGAGAAAAAACAAATCCTCACCTGCTTTCCGTAAAAAAGAGCAGATGAGGATTAAAAACAAATAAATGATTTCAGGGCTTGGGTTTTTCGATGTCCCGAATATTATTCAAACTTAAATGAATAAATATCGGCATCGCGCATTTTTATTTCCATTACGACAGGCTGTCCCTCAAAATCGGCAGGCGAACCGTTCTCAAACACAACGTGTCTGTTGGTGCTGTCACCGAAAATTTCTCCCGTGTAAATGGATCTTCCGTCATCGGCACGGAGCGTTATAGTCATATGACCGTAAGCCGATGTTGCAAAGTTGATAAACAGATCCTTTCCTTCATAAATGAACTTCTTTGTAACAAGAGCAGGAGAATCCCACGGAGAATCCCACGCCGCATTCTGAGAAACAAATCCGTCAAGACGCATTGTATAACGGTATATTTCGCCCGGAATGCCCATCCATCTGTTTTCTCCGCAGTACATTGAAATCTCATTGTCACAGCCCCTGTAAGGAGATGCTGTTTCAACAAGTCCACTTGAAAGATATACATCGCCGTAACACCAATTTCTTCCGCTTTCGGGACCGGGGCGCAGGAATGCGTCATTGTAACGCTTCCAATTTATGCCGTCTCTCGATGTCATGAACAGACAATCTGTAACTGCAATCGCACAGCGCTTATCCAATGTTTCAAACCTCTCGCGGCGCAGTTCTTTTCCGCATAGCTCATCATAATTCGGCGTCCATTTTATTTCGCGTTCAACATAGCGCGCAGGGAAGCCCACATATACATGGTCAGCTCTGTAATACGTTGATATTGCGTTTGTGTAAAGCTGCCAATCTACATAGTTGTCATAATTGAGCAGATGCGGCTTGCTCCATTTTACGAGATCATCGGAATCCGCTACTCTTATATCTCTGTACCAACGGCTTTCCATTGGCTGAGCGCTCGGATGATACATTCTGTAAAAGCATCTGAACTTGTTTAAATGCTCATCAAAAAGGAGTGTGTTTACGGAATCAAACTGACCGTCAAGGTCGAGCGTATGACGTCTTGTGAAGTGCTTGCCGTCGGGGCTTGTATACAACTGAAGCTTTGATTCCTGGTCGGCAATCGCCTTGTATCGCTCTTCGGGCGGACAGTCCGGATTCGGGTCTATCATTACTCTGAAACCGTCGCCGACACAGCTGTACGGATCGTCTTCATGATAAGGGAACATGATGTTGTTTTCTTTTGAACCGTCAACATCGCATATGCCGAGAGAGGGCTTCTCCCAATGGATGCCGTCTGTGCTTTCAAAGTAGCATTCGGTTGCACGGCGCAATTTTGATTTGTCCGGGAATTTGGGTGTGCGGTGTACATTGACATACATTCTGTATATGCCGCCGTCTTGTATGACGCTTATATAATTGCATCCGTCGCCGCCCCATGGATCGTCAAGAGTGATGACACATTCGCGCTTTGTCAATTCGTGCATTTTGAAAGTGGTTCTTGTTCTTTCAGTATTCAGCATGGTGTCGTCCCAGAAAAGCTCACGACGCTTTCCTATGTTGATAATTTCATCCATAATTGCTCTACCTTTCCGCCGTATGAGATACGGCCGTATATGTTTTGTGTTCGGCAGACTCTCAAAGAATACAATTGCACATCAAAATAAAGTCTTGTGTGCATTTTTTTTGAGGCTCGTATTATAAAAAACAGGACAATTACTGCCGCCTGCTTTATTATATTATAAATCCCGAAATTTTTCAATACTTTCAGCGAAAAATATTTCACGTGAAATTTCAATACTGTAAAACAGTCTTACGTAAATAAAAGTATCGGGAATACGATAAAATGATTTCGCATTCCCGATGTGAAAGGTAAGGTTTTGTTTGTTGCAAGTGCTTATGCGGTTTTGCCGCCATTTGATTTTATGTTATCCTTGAAATATGTTTTTTTTACGTCCTTTGAGGCGAGGTAGTTTATTTCGCTTTGGTACTTTTCCATTATGGAGACTATTTTTTCTTCAAACTCCATGAGCTGACGTCTTACTTCGTCACCGCGCTCCTCCCATTTCTTTGTCTCAAAAGAAATTCTGTCAAGCTCCATTTGGCGCTGTCTTTCGGCTTCGGCGATAGTTGTTTTTGCGCTTTCTTCAGCTTTTATGAGCGCGATACCGACTGATTCCTCCTGCTTGCGATATGATTCGACGAGCTTTGTCATTTCGGCAAGCTGAGCTGTCATTTTTCTGTTTTCCTCAACAAGCTCCGTCAATCTGTCCTTTTTTTTATTCAACTCTTCTTCATAGTCATGAGTGAGAGAGTCGATGTATTCACGTACTTCCCCCATGTCATAACCGCATACTTTTTTCGAAAATTCCAACGACATATGTAAATATCCTCCTTCTTTTGTATATAAATATTGTACACCGTACTTGTTTTGTATTATGTCGGAAAATATACGCTTAAATTGTCTTTTTGTGTATTATTGCGGAAAATTTTGAGCTTAAAGCGTGAAATCGGTTTTTGTGAAGGTTTCGCGCGGTTTATGTGCAAGCCCGGTTGCTTGACTTATGCTTTTTGTTGTGTTATAATTCCATAGTATGTATATGATTTTACACATTGAACGGGATTGATAAATCCGAATTTATCGCTCTGTTTTAATCGATCATATTATATTTCAAGACTTACGTGGCGTCACTTTACGACAACAAAAAACAAGAAAGAGGAGACTTTGGCAAAATGGCATTTTCGGAAAAATTTATTCGTAAACAGCTGAACATATTCAAGCCGTTTGTTGTAAACAGCTCTCTTGATGTTGTGCGCAAGGGGCAGGATGCTTTGGGCGAGCTTATGACGGTTGTGCATAAGAAGCAGATAAAAATCGAATACCGCGTTTTTGAAAATTTCAAGGGCGCATGGATAAAGCCTTTGGAAAAGAACAGGCAGGGAGTAATACTTTATCTTCATGGCGGCGGGTACACGTGCGGAAGTCTTGAATACGCAAAAGGCTTCGGGGCCGTGCTTGCTTCGCAGTGTGCGGTTGACGTTTTCTGTGCCGCATACAGACTTGCACCTGAGCATAAATACCCTGCGGCTCTTGATGACGCATTTTCGGCTTATATGTATCTTCTCCGGGAAGGGTATACGGGCAAGCAGATAGTGCTGTGCGGAGAAAGCGCAGGCGGAGGCTTGTGCTGGGCGCTTTGCCTTAAGCTCAGGCAGGCGGGACTTCAATTGCCGTGCGGAATAATAGGTATTTCGCCGTGGACGGATCTTACATCATCGGGAGCTTCGTATGAAGCAAATAAGGATGTTGACCCGTCAATGACTGTTGAAAGACTTCAATTTTTTGCTGATTGCTATACGGATGACAAAACGAACGAGCTTGTCTCACCGCTTTTCGGCGACCTGAAGGGTATGCCACCGTCGCTTATTTTTGTGGGTGGGGACGAGATAATGCTTGACGACGCAAAAAATATGTACGAGAAATTGTTGGCAAGCGGTTGCAGAAGCTCATTGAAAATAACGCCCGATATGTGGCACGCATATGTCCTTTACGGTGTAAAGGAACATGATGCGGAAGATTTCAATCTTATAAACGAGTTTTTGAACCGCAATCTTGTGGGCAAGAGAAAACTGCGTTGGATGAGGCTTGACAATGCGGCAAAGATATTCCCGGCGGCAAAACGCAGGCATTGGAATAATGTTTTCAGACTGTCGGTAACGCTTAATGCAAAAATAGATGTTGATGTGCTTCAATCGGCGCTTGACGTTACGGTAAGACGTTTTCCGTCCATTGCCGTCAGACTGAGAAGAGGTATGTTCTGGTATTATATCGAGGAAATCGAATCTGCGCCTCTTGTTAGGAAGGATGTGAGTCATCCGCTTGAAAGGATGCCGTTTGACGATATACGCAGATGTGCCTTCAGGGTGCTTTATTACGAAAACAGAATAGCCGTTGAATTTTTTCATGCGCTCACAGACGGGAACGGCGGACTCATATTCTTAAAAACGCTTACGGCAGAATATCTTTTACAAAAGTATAATGCCGAGATTCCGAATACCGACGGCGTATGGGACAGACTCGAAGAGCCTGACGAGAGTGAGTTTGAGGACAGCTTTATAAAAAATGCGGGAGATGTGTGTCTGAAAAGACAAGACCGTAAAGCATACAGAGTTACCGGCATTCCGGAAAAGGACGGATATCTTCATGTTACGACGGGTACGCTTTCTGTTGATGACGTATCAAGCATATCAAAGGTGTACGATGCAAGCATAACCGCTTTTCTGACCGCCGTAATGATTGCGTCGATAATCGAAATACAGACTGAAAAAGAAAAGAATAAAAAGAAATTTAAGCCTGTTTCAGTACAGATTCCTGTTAATCTGCGTAAATTTTTCCAAAGCAATACGGTGCGCAATTTTGTTATGGTGGCAAACATAGGCGTTGACCCGAAAATGGGTGAATATACGTTTGATGAGATAATCAGAATAGTCAAATATCAGATGGGACTTGATATAACAAAGAAAAATATGCAGGCGGCTTTTACGACAAACGTCAAAACCGAGAAAAACATTTTTTTGAAGATAGTTCCTCTTTTTATAAAAAACATAGCAATGAAAGCTGTTTTCAACAATGTAGGCGAATCGACGGCTTGTCTGTCGCTCTCAAATTTAGGGGATACAAAGCTTCCCGATGCTATGGATAAGTATGTAAACAGGTTTGACTTTGTAATAGGCGCACAGGCGGCGGCACCTTATAATTGCGGTGTGATTTCATATAAAGGCAAATTAAACATAAGCATTGTCAGAAACACGGTTGAACCTGAGCTTGAACGTCATTTTTTCACATATTTAAGACGTATGGGACTGAATGTCAGAATTGAGAGCAATCAACGCTGAAAGGAGAATAATATGTATTGCATAAAGTGCGGAGTAGAGCTTGCGGACAGCGAAAAAAAGTGTCCTCTTTGCGGCACTGTTGTGTATCATCCGGATATTAAGCAAGGAGAGGCAAAAACGCCGTACCCTCCATATGAATATACGGGCAACAGAGTAAATCCGAAAGGAATATTGCTTGTTATGTCCATATTTTTCGGTATGATAGCATTAATGGCATTTATTATAGATTTAAAACTGAATGCGAAATCAGTATGGTCGGGATATGTTATCGGCGGATTGGCGGTTATGTACGTAGTGTGCGTGTTGCCGCTGTGGTTTGGGAATCCGAACCCCGTTATATTTTCGGCGGCTGATTTTGTTGCGACGGGTTTGTTGCTTTTTTACATTAATTTCCAAACGGGAGGGCATTGGTTTTTAAGCCTTGCTCTGCCTTTGACGGGATGTGCCGCGCTTATTGTTGTCGGCATGATTGCGCTTGTGCATTATGTAAAACGCGGATATTTGTATATTTTCGGCGGAGCGTTGATTGCGGACGGGTTCTACATAGTTCTCATTGAGCTGCTTATCAATTATACTTTCGGATTTGAACGGCTTTTCTTGTGGTCTGTTTATCCGCTTGTGTCGTGTTTTGTTATCGGCATGATGATGATAGTGATTGCAATTTGCAAGCCGCTGAGACAAATGTTGCATAAAAAGTTTTTTGTGTGATATTTCACCGAACCGACTCATCAAACCGAAATATGATTTTAATTCGGCAAAAATGCGGAAATTACGCGAAAATATAAACGACGGCATACAATACGCCCATGCCGATTGTGTTAAGTGAATATGAAAATCTAAAAAATATATATTGCAAAATGTACCTATATGTGATATAATTATCGCAAATAATTCGTACGGAAAGCAACAAAAAATGTCCGAACGGATATTAAAGCTTGCATTTGACGGTACTGTTTGGCAATACAAAGGAGCACCTTTATGATAGGCGTGATTTTAGGCGCTGTCGGCGGCGCGTTGCAGTTTTTGCTTTTGAAAAAGCTTGCCGATGCCGTGACTTCAAATAAAGATATAAATACAAAAACCATATTGCTTGTTTTTGCACAGATACCTGTTCCTGTTTGTATACTGTTGGTGTGCGCGCTTTGGTTGCGCTCACAGCTTTTGTACTGCGGTATCGGCATGGCGGTTGTGCTGATTGCATTGGCTGTAATTACTTTTGTTGTTCGTATGCGGAGGAAATCACAAAAATGAAAGATATTATATTGCTTTGCGTGGGCGTGGCGGCGCTTGTTTTGGGCGTGATTTTTTACGGAAAATTTGCCGCGGCACTTAAGGCATCGGATAAACCCGACAAAAAATCAAAAAGAAAGAAAACCTTGATGCTGATTCTGAGCGTGCTCGGAGGATACTTGCTTATTTGCGAAGCCATAATGCTCATATTCGGTAAGCCCGAATCGGAAAAATTTACGGTTTCAATATGGACTGACAGAGTTGAGCTGTTCGGAATGAGCATAAGCTCGACGGTAATAATCACATGGTGCATAATGCTGGCGCTCATTTTGATTGCCGTTGTACTCAGACTCACTGTAATAAGGCACATGAAGGACGAACCGAAAGGACTTCAGAATGTACTTGAGATTGCGGTGGAACAGCTTGAAAAATATACGGACTCAAAAGCCGAAGGCGTAGGCAGCACTCTTGCGTCGTATCTGTTCGTTCTGTCATTATTCATGATAGGCTGTGCCGTTGCGGAGCTTTTCGGATACAGAGCTCCGACGTCGGATATTACAATGACTTTTGCAATGTCGCTTATAACGTTTGCGCTCATCAATTATTACGGCTTGAAGAAAAAAGGCGTGGGCGGAAGAATAAAAAGTCTTGCTTCGCCTACTCCGATAGTATTTCCCATGAAGATAGTAAGCGATATTGCCGTACCTGTATCGATGGCGTGCCGTCTGTTCGGCAATATGCTCGGCGGTATGATAGTAATGGAGCTTTTGTATTCCGCTTTGGGTGCGTTTGCAATAGGTATTCCGAGTATAATAGGTCTTTATTTCAACGTGTTCCATCCGTTGATACAGGCATTTATTTTTGTAACTCTTACGTTAACCTTTATTAATGAGGCTATCGAGTAAATATTTTGAAAGGAATTTAATATTATGATTTACATTGGTGTGGCAATTTGCGTTCTTGTTTGCGCGGCGGTAGGTTTCGGAATGACTGCGGCAACCGGTAAGGCTGTTGAAGCGGTCGCACGTCAGCCTGAGGCTTCGGGCAAAATCAACTCTATACTTATTCTCGGTCTTGCGCTTGCTGAATCATGCGCTATTTACGGTTTCGTTACTGCGCTTATAATGATTTTTACAATGTGAGGCAGGGCATGGCGTGATTTTATCATGCCGGCGGATATTAGACAGATTTGATAGCAGATGAAAGGAAAGTCTTGAGTTCATACATAAAATGGATTTACAGACAAGGTGATTAATATGGACATTCATCCGGTGGATATTGTTATCCATATAGTAAATATTGTTGTTCTGTTTGTTGTACTGAGGATATTGCTCTACAAGCCCGTAAAAAAGTTTATGCAGGCAAGAGAGGACAGACTCAAAGCCGAAAAGCAGGAAGTCATTGATTCCCGTGCGGAAACGGAAGAACTGAAAAAACAGTACGAGGAAAAGCTTGCCGATGCACAGAATGAGGCAAAAAATATAATACGCGAATCAGGCGAGAAGGCACAGGCTCAGGGCGCACAGATAATCCGAGAAGCCGAAGATAAGGCTGCACATATATTGTCGGATGCAGAAATTGAGGCTCAGAAGGTAAAAGACAAGGCGGCTGAGTCAATGAAGCAGGATGTTGTTTCGGCGGCGGCGGATATGGCGTCTAAAATACTGTCAAGAGAAGTAAACGAGAAAGATAATGCTGATATTGCCGATAAGTTCTTTTCTGAATTGGAGTCAAAATGAAAAAAGCATTGTTAAAAGCAGCGCCTAAAACTGCCCCGGAAACGATTGAAAAAATCAAGGCAAGATTTTCTCAATATCTGAATGAAGAGCTTGAATGGAGCGTTGAAGAGGATGCTTCCTTGATAGGCGGTTTTTTGGCGTATATAGACGGAACGGTGTATGACTGCACGGTGGCGACAAAGCTTGAAGAAATAAAACAAGCGCTGTATGACGCTGTTGGGAGGAATTGATTATGTCTGATTTGGTATATACATCCTTGAGCGCATATTTAAAAGAGAAGATAGATTCATTTCCGATTTCTTCAAAAATATACGATTACGGCACCGTAAAGAGCTGCAACAGCGACGTCATTATAATAAAAGGTCTCGGACGCGCAAAATACGGCGAGATATTGGAGATCGAAAACGGCGTGGCATATGCGCTTGCGTTCGACTTGAAAAAAGACGAGGTGGGCGCTGTATTGCTTGACGGCGAGCAGGCAGTTGAAGTGGGCTTTATGGTCAAGGGCACGGGAAGAGTTGCTTCCGTGGGCGTAGGTGAAGCGCTTATCGGAAGAGTAATCGATCCTTTGGGCAGACCTCTTGATGAAAAGCCTTTAATGTGCAGAGAGCTTAGACCTGTTGAGGCAAAGGCTCCGTCAATAGTTGACAGAGCACCTGTCGATACGCCTCTTGAGACGGGTATTATTTCAATCGACAGCATGATACCGATAGGCAGAGGACAAAGAGAGCTCATAATAGGCGACAGACAGACAGGCAAAACATCTATTGCGCTTTCTACCATTATTCATCAGGCAAAATCAAACAGCGGTGTAATTTGTATTTATTGCGCCATAGGTCAGAAAAAGGCAAACGTCATGAATGTTGTCAGCACGCTTGAAAAAGCAGGTGCAATGAACAATACTATCGTTATGCCGGCTTTTTCAAATGATTGTGCGGCTTTGCAGTATATCGCTCCTTATGCGGCTTGCGCGGTAGGCGAGTATTTTATGTACAAGGGCAAGGACGTTCTTATTGTATTTGACGATTTAAGCAAGCACGCCGCGGCATATCGTATGATTTCGCTTCTTTTGCGCAGACCTGCCGGCAGAGAGGCATATCCGGGAGACATTTTTTATCTTCACAGCAGATTGCTCGAGCGTTCGGCGCACTTGTCAAAGGAACTCGGCGGCGGCTCCATTACGGCTTTGCCTGTTGTTGAAACAATGGCAGGCGATATTTCCGCATATATACCTACCAATGTAATATCCATTACAGACGGTCAGATATATCTGGAAACCGAGCTGTTCAATTCGGGAATGCGGCCTGCAATAAACGTAGGACTTTCCGTTTCTCGTGTAGGCAAGAGTGCTCAGTATAAGGCTATGAAAAAAACGTCGGGCGCCCTCAGACTTGAAATTGCTCAATACAGAGATTTGGCTGTTTTTACCCGCTTCGGTGCGGAGCTTGACAGCACATCGGCGGCAATTCTCAAAAAGGGCGAGACGATAATGGAAATAATAAAGCAGAAAGCAAATGATGATTATTCCACGGCACAGGAGGTCATTCTTTTGCTTGCGGCTGAAAAAGGAGTATTCAGCGACAAAATCGGACTGTCCGTAAATGAACAGAAATATGATTTGCTGGAATACTTCGCAAAGAATGAACAAAAAATTCTTGATATGATAAATAACGGCAAGGATACAGATGATATTATACTTGAAAAAATAAAGGAAGCCTTTGCCGGATTTACTGCTTGGGAGGAAGAAAACCATGCAGAGCGCCGTTGAAATAAAGAGGCGTATCAATGCTGTTGAGCAGACGCGCAAGGTTACGAGCATAATGCAGCTTACCGCGTCGGTAAGAACAAAAAACGCCATGCAGCATAATGCCTACAATCATCATTATTTCAGTGAGCTTCAGAAGGCTATGAAGGTGCTTTTGGCAGTGTCTGACGGCGTGTCGAATCCGTATCTCGACGGTCGCGCCGGAAACCGTAAAATGTATATAGTCATAGGCTCGCAGAAGGGCATGGTGGGGCAGTACAATTTGTCGGTACTTCGTTTTGCTGAAAATATATTAAGAGAGAATCCCGACCATGTGCTTATGACGATAGGGCGTATAAGCGAGGCATATTTTTATTCGCACGGCTTCAAAATAGACGCTTCAAAAGACGGTCTTACCACAACGCCGCGCCTATCGAGGGCACGCCATATAATGGCGGAAATATTGGATCGCTATGATAATAACGAAATAGACGAGGTGTATATAATTTTCACGTCACTGTACGGACAAAATAAAAATAAGCCCGTAATAAGACGTCTGTTGCCGATAAAATTGAGCGACTATAATGATGTGGGCGATGTTGAAAAGCTGTCCGAGATAATTTACAATCCGATGCCGAATGAGCTGTTCAATAATCTTGTTCCGCAGTTTATGCAGAGCTATATATACGGCGTTCTTATCCAGGCGTATACGACGGAAAATTATATGCGTATGATTGCAATGCAGAGCGCGACGAGAAATGCCGATGAGCTTCTCAAAAAGCTCAAAAGTCATTACAACATGGTAAGGCAGAGTACAATTACTCAGGAGATTACGGAAATTACGGGAGCAAGTGAAGTGCTGTCCGAAGGAGAGGATACAGATGAATGAAAATAACGGTGTAATAGTAAAAATAAGCGGTCCTGTCATTGACGTTCATTTTGAGGAGCATATGCCTAAAAATGAGGAGCTTCTTATATCTGAGGACGGTGTGGCAATGGAGGTTGCGACATTTGTCAACGAGCATACGGCAAGATGTATTGCTCTTGCTCAGACAGAGGGTATGCACTGCGGAATGAAAGTTGACGCGACGGGACATGGAATAAGCGTGCCTGTCGGGGAGGGAACACTCGGAAGAGTTATGGACGTCCTCGGAAATCCTATCGACAAAAAAGGCGAAATTACAGGTGAAAAGTGGGACATACACCGTTTGGCACCGAAATTTTCCGAACTGAGCACTAATACAGAAATACTTGAGACGGGAATAAAGGTCATTGATCTGCTTACTCCGTACGCAAAGGGCGGCAAAGTCGGTCTTTTCGGCGGAGCGGGTGTTGGCAAGACTACGCTTATTATGGAGCTGATTTACAATGTTGCCACAAATCACGGAGGATATTCGGTATTTGTTGGAGTCGGCGAGAGAAGCAGAGAGGGCAATGAATTGATCCGCGATATGCAGGAGTCGGGAGCTATCTCCAAAACCGCCATGGCATTCGGTCAGATGAACGAGCCTCCGGGCGCACGTATGCGCATTGCGCTTTCGGGTCTCACGGTGGCTGAATATTTCCGCGATAAATGCGAGCAGGATGTGTTGCTTTTTATCGATAACATATTCCGTTACGTGCAGGCGGGAAATGAAGTCTCCGCACTGCTCGGAAGAATGCCTTCCGCAGTAGGCTATCAGCCGACGCTTTCTCAGGAGCTCGGTTCTCTTGAGGAAAGAATCACATCTACAAAGCACGGCTCTATAACATCGATTCAGGCGATATATGTTCCTGCCGACGACTTGACTGACCCTGCACCGGCTACAATATTTTCACATCTTGACGCGACGACTGTTCTTTCGAGGTCTGTTTCCGAGTTGGGCATTTATCCTGCAATAAGTCCTCTTGAATCAAATTCACGCCTTCTTACGCCTGAAATAGTGGGTGAGCGCCATTACAGGGTGGCAAGTCAGGTAGTCGAATGCTTGCAGAAATACCAGGAGCTTAAGGATATTATCGCAATATTGGGTATGGATGAGCTATCTGAGGAAGATATTCACGTTGTAAACAGAGCAAGACGTATTCAGCAGATGTTTTCACAGCCGTTCAGTGTTGCAGAGCATTTTACGGGCATGAAAGGTAAATATGTGCCTCTTGAAGACACAATACGTTCTTTTGAAGCTATTCTCAGCGGAGAATATGACAATCTGCCCGAAGCCGCGTTTTTCATGGTAGGAAGCATTGACGATGTTGTAGAAAAAGCTAAGGAGCTTTCCGAAAATGAGTAAGCTGTTTGACCTTGAGATAATGACACCCGAAAGACCGTTCTATTACGGCAAGGCTGAGGCTGTGACAGTGCAGGCAAGCGACGGACGACTTACCGTGCTTGCAGACCATTCGCCGCTCATATCCGCGATTGTAAGCGGAGAGCTTGACATTAAAACGGACGGGGAATGGAAAAGAGCGTTTCATTCGGAAGGGTTCATGGAAGTAGGAAGAAACGAGGTCAAGATATTTGCACAGGCGTGCGAGTGGCCCGATGAAATAGATGCCGACCGTGCGGAAGAAGCCGCAGAAAGAGCAAAAGCGCTTAAGGATGCAAAAAAGAGCGATTACAGAGTAAAATTTTACAATTCGTCATACGACAGAGCAGTGGCAAGACTCAAAATCAAAGAGAAGCAGTGAACTTCAATATTGCAAAAATAAAAAGCAGATGCGATTTTATTCTGCTGTATTTAACGGAGAATTTGCAAGCACAAAAATATCGGCAGAGAGATTTTTTCTCTGCCGATTTGTATTATAATGATATGGATGATGAAAACGGATAAAGGAAAAGAATTGCCGCAGAGAAAGCATTCCGGTATTGACAATTATGATTAATGTTTTGCAGGTGCATATTTTGTAACGATATGCACGCAAAATAGAAGGCGTATGTTATCTCGCATCGTAGGGCGGGGGCTTGCTCCCGCCGAAGCAAGCTGTTATCGCTCGAAGACCGATATTCATATTTATCGGATGATAAATATGTAATTATGCCAAACCACATCTACGTTGTTTTGACTTTAGAGATTGAGGCGGCGGGAGCAAGCCCCCGCCCTACGATAACAGATACTGTTTGAGCATATA
>CAMEIT010000046.1 GCA_945918795.1 uncultured Clostridia bacterium
GCAAAGGCAAAGCAGCCGGTCATTATGAAGCTTTCTCCAAACGTAACGGATATTGCATCGATAGCAAAAGCCTGCGAGGATGCGGGGGCTGACGGCATAAGCATGATTAATACGCTTATGGGCATGAGGATAGACTTAAAAACCAAAAAGCCCGTGATTGCAAACAAGTCGGGAGGATTTTCGGGTCCTGCAATAAAGCCTGTTGCACTTTCGATGATATACAAGGTTTATGAGACGGTAAAAATTCCGATAATCGGAATGGGCGGCGTTCAATCGGCAGAGGATGTTATTGAAATGATGCTGGCAGGAGCGAGTGCTGTTGAAGTAGGAGCACAGAATCTTGTGGATCCGTATGCGTGCAGAAATATAATAAACGCTTTGCCTGAGGTTATGAAAAAATACAATATAGACAGATTAAGCGATATAACGGGAGGTGCTCACAATGGGTAAGGATGTAATAGTTGCCTGCGATTTTTCGGGCAAGAAAGAAGTGCTTGATTTTCTTGATAAATTCGGCGGCAGGAAACCGTTTGTAAAAATAGGCATGGAGCTTTTTTATGCCGAGGGACCTGAAATTGTTCGGGAAATAAAAGCGAGAGGACACAAAATATTTTTGGATCTGAAGCTGCATGATATTCCGAATACGGTAAAAAAGGCTATGGCAGTTCTTTCGGGACTTGACATCGATATGTGCAACGTTCATGCCGCAGGCACTATATCGATGATGGAGGCGGCTCTTGAGGGTCTGAAACGTCCCGACGGCACGCGCCCGCTTCTTATTGCGGTAACTCAGCTTACATCGACAAGCGAAGAACGCATGAGAGAGGACCTTTTAATTGACAAGCCTATTGACGAGGTGGTAATGCACTATGCCTTGAATGCAAAAAAAGCAGGGCTTGACGGAGTTGTATGCTCACCTCTTGAGGCTGAAAAGGTACATCGCATCTGCTCGGACAGCTTTCTTACGGTAACGCCGGGCGTGCGCTTTGCAGACGGCAATAAGGGCGACCAGGTGAGAGTTATGACTCCGGAACAGGCAAAGGCGATAGGCTCCGATTACATAGTTGTCGGCAGACCTATAACGGCAGCAGAGGACCCGGTGGCATCATATAACAGATGTGTTGATGAATTTGTTGGATAAATAAAACGACGGAGATATAAATATGAACGAAACAGAAATTCTTATAGCAAAAGATTTATTGAAGATACAGGCTGTATTTTTCAGACCTGATGAACCGTTTACATGGGCAAGCGGAATAAAAAGTCCTGTTTACTGCGACAACAGACTTACACTTACGGCACCTGATGTAAGAAATGACGTTGAAAACGGACTTGCCGCTCTTATCAAGGAGAATTATCCCGATGCCGAGGTGCTTATGGGTACTTCCACTGCCGGAATAGCTCATGCGGCTATCACGGCGCATATTCTCGGTATGCCTATGGGCTATGTGCGTTCGGGAGCTAAGGATCACGGCAGACAAAACAGAATTGAGGGCAAGCTTGAAAAGGGCCAGAAAACAGTCGTTGTGGAAGACCTCATTTCAACGGGCGGAAGCGTTATTGAAGTCGTTGACGCATTAAGAGAAGCAGGCGCGGATGTGCTGGGAATAGTATCGATATTCACATACGGCATGAAAAAAGGATTGGAACGCCTTGAAGAGGCAAACGTCAAGAATGTAAGTCTTACAAACTTTGACTGCATTGCAAATGTTGCGGCTCAGACGGGATATATAAAGCCTGAGGATGTGGAAAGACTTATTGCTTTCAGAAACAATCCCTCCGATGAATCTTGGATAGGAAAATAATTTTATATGAGAAGCCTTATTAATATACTTGATTTGTCAACTGACGAGCTTGATGAGCTTATTGCAGTTGCAATGGATATAATAAACAATCCCGCAAAATATTCCGAAGCTTGCAAGGGCAAAAAGCTTGCAACGCTGTTTTTTGAGCCGTCAACGCGCACAAGGTTGAGCTTTGAAGCGGCAATGTACGAGCTCGGCGGCAACGTGCTTTCCGTTGCGGGTGCCGATACATCGTCGGCGGCAAAGGGCGAAAGCGTTGCGGATACGGCTAAGGTAATATCATGTTATGCCGATATTATTGCAATGCGCCACAGCAAAGAGGGCGCGCCGCTTGTTGCCGCGATGAACGCAACCGTGCCCGTTATAAACGCCGGGGACGGCGGTCATAATCATCCGACACAGACGCTTGCGGATCTGCTGACGATTTACCGCGAAAAGGGCAGGCTGGGGAATATGACGGTCGGCTTGTGCGGAGACTTGAAGTTCGGACGCACCGTGCATTCTCTTATTGCGGCACTTTCAAGGTATGAGGGCATAAGCTTTGTGCTCATTTCGCCGGAAGAGCTTAAACTGCCTGAGTATGTGGAAAACGATATTATCGTAAAAAACGGCATTGATTATACCGTGACATCCGATCTTACCGAGGCAATGCGCAAGCTTGATATATTGTATATGACACGTGTTCAGCGTGAACGCTTTTTCAATGAAGAGGATTACCTGCGCCTTAAGGATAGCTATATTCTTACACCTGAAAAACTCGAAAATGCAAAGGAATCACTCTCTATACTTCATCCTCTCCCAAGAGTAAATGAAATATCTGTTGCAATAGATAATGACCCGCGCGCTTGCTACTTCAAACAAGTTCTCAACGGTAAGTTCATGCGTATGGCTCTTATTCTTAAATTGCTCGGAATAAAATTGTGAACGGAGGCACTTTATGAATATAGACGCAATTAAAAACGGTATCGTGATAGATCATATCGCCGCAGGTAAGGGTATGGAATTGTATCACTTGCTCGGCCTGGATAACCTCGATTGCTCGGTTGCTATTATTAAAAATGTAAATAGCCGTAAAATGGGTAAGAAGGATATTATTAAGATAGACGCCGCAATAGATGTAGATATGGATATTCTCGGCTACGTTGATCCCGATGCGACAATTAATATTATCCGCGACGGTAAAAGAGTCGAAAAAAGAAAAATAAACCTCCCCGAAATGCTTACTAATGTTATATTCTGTAAAAATCCCCGCTGTATAACCGCAACCGAACAGGAACTCCCTCACGTGTTTAAACTCGCTGATCGGGAAAAACGTGTGTATAGATGTATTTATTGCGATACAAACGCTAAGTGATGCTCGGGGCTGCCGCCCCGCGCCCTGCCAAGCCTTTGAAAAGGCTTGAGCGAAACTTTAAAATGCTTTGCAGTTGTCCTCAAGCGATGCCTGTGGTAGTCATCGCTCGAGGACATTAAATTTTCTTTTCTCTTTTGGGTGAAATGTGCCGTATGATTGCAATTTCGCAATAATCAATTTGTGGTGTGATCTTTATTTTTATTCGCAAATATTGGGCAAAAATAAGGCTCCCTTGTGTAAAGGGAGCTGGCATCGAAGATGACTGAGGGATTGTTTGCATTATGATTTCATTTTCGCAATAATCGATTTGTGATAATTTCTTTCGCAGAAAAACGGGCCCAAAGAGGGCTCCCTCCGGGAGGGCGGCGTGCCGTATATTTATATTTTGCCGTAAAAAACTTAAATAAAGGCGCAAAAACACAAAGAGTTTTAATGTTTTAGGGATTGCTTAAGAATATCCAAGAGGGGCTACCGCCACAGACTCGCCGTTTTTGTGAATAATCAGTAGGGGGCGTCGAGGACGTCGCCCCCTACAAAATACAGTATTATTGAGCCTTTACACAAACCCAGACACATATCAAAATCTGCCGATATTTCCACCCCTTATGAGAATTTACTTTTCTTTTCTCTTTAGACGAAATGTGCCGTATACCAAAATGTTGCGGTTAAATATCTTAAATAAAGTCGTAAAAGTTAATGCTCATCTTCCCGCCATACTCTCGGCGGGAAGATGAGCGAACCGCAAAGCGTTTTAAAGTTTTCGGGTTTGGACGCTTTTTCAAAAGCGTCCAAGAGGGTTTGGGGACTTTTTCAAAAGTCCCCAAGAAAGTCCCCAAGAGAAAATTCTTTCATAACTTGCACAAGGTTTTGTTTGTTTTCCATAGGAGTAAGAGGGAGGCGCATTTCATCACGGCAAAGTCCCATAAGTGAAGCGGCTGTTTTAACGGGTATGGGGTTTACCTCACTAAAGAGTGCTTTTATAACGGGCATAAGTTTTTTCTGAATTTTCGCGGCGGAGTACACGTCTCCTTCAAAGTAGAGGTCGGACATTTTCACTGTTTCGGCAGGCATTATGTTAGAGAGCACTGATATTGCGCCTATACCGCCTATTGAGAAAATAGGCACATTTATTTCATCACAGCCGCTGTACATATCGATTTTATCGCCGCAGAGCGACATCATTTCCACAGCCTGAGCCATATTTGCGCTTGCTTCTTTTATGGCAACGATATTTTCTATTTCGGCGAGTCGGCAAAGGGTAGAGGGCTGAATATTAACGCCTGTGCGTGACGGCACATTATACACTATTACAGGCAAAGCTGTCGATTCGGAAATAGCACGGTAATGCCGGACGAGTCCTTCGGGCGTGGCTTTATTGTAATAAGGTGTGACGCAAAGGAGCGCGGAAATATCCATTTCCTGTATCTGTTTTACAAAGCTTATGACTGCGGCAGTGTTATTTCCGCCTGCGCCCACAATGAGAGGCACCCTGCCTGCTATTCTGTCGAGAGAAAACTTAATAAGGCTCAGCTTTTCGGCCTCACTCATTGTTGCGGGTTCGCCTGTTGTGCCGCATACAAGAAGCGCATTTATGCCGCTGTCTATCTGGAAATCGATAATGCGACCCATTGCTTCAAAATCGATTTTACCGTTTTTGAACGGCGTTATCAGTGCTGTACAGATTCCTTTAAATACTGACATATGTAATAATCTCCTTTCGGGTTGTCTGATAACATATTATGCACGGCAATAAAATGTGTTATCGGGCAAGAGCACCCGAGCAGGAAAATATAAAAACAGATGAAAAAAACGTCCGAATGACGGACGTTTTGAATAATGATATTACTGTATAAAGAAAATTAATTTCAATTTGCGGCTGAATTGCTTACCTGCTTCATTTCTTCGGCGTGTTCAGCCTTTTTGTTTATTTCGTCCGCGTCCTGATAAGTATCGACGGTTTTCTTCATTGCCTGCTTTATTACGGACATATTTTTGCGGTTTTCGGCATCCTCCACAGCTTGTCTGAGAATATTAAGCTTGATATCAACCTCGTCGCGAGTGAGCGGATGATCCTTTTCGATAAATATCATGCTGTTTTCTGTTTTGGTGAGAGTTTCCGTTTTTATGAGAAGCTCTTCGTAAAGCTTTTCACCGGGGCGAAGTCCTATTTCGACAATGCTTATATCCTTGTACGGCACAAGCCCTGAAAGCCTTATCATGTTTTCGGCAAGGTCGATTATTTTTACAGGCTTGCCCATGTCAAGCACGAACAGCTCTCCGCGCTTTGCCATAGCTCCTGCCTGCATAACGAGCTGGCTTGCCTCGGGAATGGTCATGAAATAACGAATTATGCGTTTATCCGTTATTGTTATGGGACCGCCGTTTTCAATCTGACGCTGGAAGAGCGGAATTACAGAGCCGTTTGAACCCAAAACGTTTCCGAAGCGTACTGCGGCAAAGGAAGTGCGGCTGTCTGTGCGGCATTGTATTATCATTTCGCACAGACGCTTTGATGCCCCCATAATATTTGTGGGGTTTACTGCCTTGTCGGTTGAAATAAGAATAAACTTTTTGACGTTGTATTTTTCTGCGGCGTTTGCCGTATTGTATGTGCCGAGAACATTGTTTTTTATTGCCTCACATGCACTGTGTTCCATGAGAGGAACGTGCTTGTGAGCTGCGGCATGGAAAACTATGTCCGGGCGATATTGCTCGAATATATATTCAAGACGTTTTGCGTCTCTTACAGACGCGATTTCAACTGCCAAATTCAGCTTTTTGCCGTATTGGTAAGAAAGCTCCTGT
Source organism: uncultured Clostridia bacterium (assembly GCA_945918795.1). GTDB lineage: Bacteria > Bacillota > Clostridia > HGM11327 > HGM11327 > SIG351. The sequence continues at coordinate 5,965 of CAMEIT010000046.1, forward strand.
TGTATGTTGTAAGCGTTGTTTTCATAAATATCGACAATTACGAGCTGCTTGGGATTGCATTTTGCAATCTGCCTGCACAATTCGCTGCCTATTGAACCACCGCCGCCTGTGACGAGAACAGTTTGTCCGGCATAATAATCTTTTATTTCATCATCATTTATTATAAGCGATTCTCTGAACAAAAGGTCTTCGATCTTGACTTCGCGCAGAGTGCGTTTCCCGTCTGCTCGATCGGCTTCCTTCATGGGAGTGTCATATATTTTGACCTTGCAGCCCGTTTGACTGTAAAAGCTGTACATTTCAAGTGCTTCTTCGGAGGAAAGCTTTGGCAGAGCTATGAATATTTCCTGAATCGGCAGGTTTTTTATTACATCAATGGCTTCCATGCCGCTTTTGTATACCTTTAATCCGCATATCATGGAGCCGATTTTTGCATCGTCCTTGTCAAAAAAGCATATGGGCTTGTAATGCGAATTGTGACTGTAAACAAGCTCGTCGGCAAGAAGTGCGCCTATTTGCCCCGCACCTACAATAGCCACGCCTGTCTTATTCATTTCGTTTAAGCTCATGTTCAAGCGCTGATAACGTATCTTGTATAAAAATCTTAACGCAAGAGTAAGCGCATCATACAGTGCTACCAATGTTATGCTTTGCCATATGCCTATGAATGCGTCAACAGACGGCGAAAGGAGCCTTGTCAGGAGAAGTGCCGCACAACCGCCTACTGCGTCGGCAGTCATCATGGTAAGGAATACTTTTGCGTTTGCATATCTCCATACATTATTGTATACTCTGAATGCCAGACGGGCACACATTATGAACACCAAAAATATTGCCGCATTAATAATGTGCGTCGGCAAAGATTCTATTCTGCTGCCGCTTGATGAAAACTGCGAAAGCAGTAAAAATAAAACATATACTAATATAAAGCACGCAATATCTATTGCAAACAACAGACATTTCCTCTTATGCAATATAGATGATTTACTTTTATCCTGGTTGTTATTTATATGATCCACTTTAATTTACTCCGTTATCAAAGACTAAAAAACGGTCTGCCGTATGTTTTGAGAAAAAAATAAATGCTTTCTCGAGAGCATTCCGTTTATTGCAGCATAGTGTTGCTTTTACTGCCGCGGCTCATGTGTTCAGGTTTTATGCAATTACCGATAATGAACGGTAATTTGTATTTTCAATTTTACTGTAAGCAGGAATGCCCATACAAATGAACACTCATGAGGCAGACACGGCACAAAGCTTTTGTCTTGGCGGATAATCGTACTTAATAATACAAAATCCGACGTTTTTTCGGTACTGTTATTATTATACATTTTTTTTGCTGTTTGTCAATAGCAAAATAACATAAAGCTTATTTGCAAGGCAGTGATATGTTGTATCGGAATATATCGGCAGGCAAAATGCGGTGGCGAAATTGTTAAATATTTTAATATGTATTATATGCTATTGATTTTATTATGGTTTTTTGCTATAATGAACCTGTATAATGGATTGAAGTGTATATTGCGGCATGAAGCAGCCTCAATTTGTCTATTTTGCCCAAAGTACACTGAATTATTAAGATTTTTTCTTGTATTGCATATATATTATAAAGGCAGAACAGGGGGATAACAGTGAAAAAAATAACAGCATTTTTCCTTGCTTTACTTATAGCACTACAAATACCGCTTACAAATGCTTCTTCAGCCTGCATTGCCGTGGCTGAAAGTGCGTTTGCCGACCGGGATATTATTTTGCCTCAGGAGGGTAACGTGATTCCCGGAGGACTTTCCGGCGGAGAGGATATTAATGTAAAGTATGCTGACGGTGCTATTCAAGGCTCGGAAACAAAAAAATATACTTTTACTGCAGGCGCTGTTGATCATAACAAATGCGGTAGCAGATACGGCTATGACGATTTGTCAAACCGCTCAAACTCATCGGGCAGGAAAAGACTCTATGAGGATATGCTTGCAGCCGCGCTCTCGTTTTATGCAGATTCGTCAGATGTTACATTGACTGTTGCGGCTGAAGGCAAGCAGTATCTTTACATAGCAAGCTTTGACTTTGCCTTGCTCGGTCTTACAAGCGATGAGGCACTTGAGACGTGGATAGTGTTCAGAAATGACAATCCGCTTTATTATTGGATTTCAAATACTGTTACGGTATCGGATACTCTCATATATCTGACTGTATCTGAGGAATATAAGCAAGGGTCGGTAAGAGAAGCGCTCAATGCAAAAATCGAAGCCGCACTTGCTGTATATGAAGCGCTCACAAAGAATTTAACGACCGATTTTGAAAAGGCACTCGCCGTACACGATAAGATATGTGAGGAAACAACATACGCATCCGATGCACTCGGCAATCCGTCATCGGAGACATGGGCGCATAACATAATCGGCGTTTTTGATAACAAAAAGGCTGTATGCGAGGGCTATGCAAAGGCATATCAGCTTATTCTTTCATATATAGGCGTTGACAATATATTCGTTACGGGCAAAACGGGAAGCGAAAACCACACATGGAACATGGTAAAGCTCGATGACGGTGCTTGGCATTTTGTCGACGTGACGTGGGATGATACATCGGTAAGCCCCGATTACGCGCATTTTTACTTTGCAATGGGCAAAGGTAAATTCAATGAAACGCATACAGCAAATACGCCCGAGAATACAAAGCTTGATTTCCTGTATGCGTTGCCTGAAGCATCCGCCGAGACATTTGCACCTGTCAAGCTGTATGTAAACGGCACATACTCAGCACTGTGCAAGAACATTGCGGACGCACTTGCTCTTGTAAAGAACAAAAGCTCTGAATACAGACTTGAACTCAGCTCATATGCGAATGATTATGTTATTGCCGCAGGAACACTGCCCGAGGCAAAGAGTATATGCTTCGCAGGAAATTTTTACGACAAGTCCGATGAGGGTGACGGAAAATTTTATGTTGATAAAATATATATCGGCTCTGAATTAATATGCGGGGGAGATGTCTGCTTTGAAAATGCAGAAGTAACGTTTTATGATTCACTGATTTCTTCCGCAACACTGAACATCAAAGCGGCAACGCTTACACTTTCGGGAAGCTTTTGCAGTTTGTATGCACATATAAACGGAAGCACAGGCTCCGCACTTGATATTTCCGTGAGCGGGCTTGCACATTTGTACGGAAACATAAAGGCTGATGAAATAATAATAGGAAAGGCGGGCTGTTCGTTATTTTCTACCGTTTGTGACGTGCCTGTCCTTACATTCAAAGACGGAACCACTGATATAGGAGAAAAGATACCGTCAACATTTGCCGAAATAAAAACGGTAAATATTCCCGCATCCGTGAGCCTTGTATCATCTTACGCATTTGACAAAAACACAAAGCTTACATCTATTAATGTTGCCGCGGAGAATACTATCTATGCGTCTGTTGACGGCGTGCTTTACAGAAAAAATTCAAAGGGCAAAACGGAAGAGCTTGTTGCATATCCTGCGGCAAAGACAGATGAGGTTTACTCTGTTGCATACGGCATAAAGACAATAGGCGACAATGCTTTTTCGGGTGCAGACAAGCTCAAAAAGATTTATGTTTATAAGAACGTTTCTTCAATAGGCGACAACGCATTCTCAGGTGCCGATGCACTTGAAGCCGTTTACATTGCATCGACTGTTCTCGATATATCGTCAAGCGCTTTCGATGAGGGAACAAGTGCGGTTATATACGGCGTCAACGGCTCATACGCACAGACATATGCCGATGCAAACGGAATAGCGTTTTCGGCATTGAACGAATATACATATAAATTCCTTGATTATGACGGTAAAGTAATAAGCGAGAGAACAGGATTCAAGGATGAATTGATTTTGACACCTCCGACACCGTCAAGACCGTATTCGGACAACATTTCATATACATTCAGCGGCTGGAACGGTTATTCAAACGGCATGAAGCTGACGGGCAACTCTGTTTTTACTGCTGTTTATAACGAGAGCTATACTGAATATACGTATAAATTCCTCGATTCGGACGGAAATGTTGTAAAAGAGGAGACGGTAGCCCCGGGCACTGTTATAGTGGCGCCGGATGAAATACCGCAAAAACCGTCGGACGCACAGTTTGATTATATATTCAAAGGCTGGAACGGATTTACCGAGGGAATGACCATAACAGAGGATATTGAGTTTACGCCCGACTTTGATACCGAAGTAAGACAGTATACATATACGTTTTATGATGAGGACGAAACGACAATAATAAAGCAGGAGACCGTTGATTACGGTACTGTTATAGTTTGCCCCGAATCACCCACAAAGCCTGCCGAGGGCGCAGTGAGGTACGAGTTCAAGAGCTGGAGGAATTATTCCGACGGCATGACGGTAACGGGCGATGCGGAATTTGTTGCGGAATATGACCCCAAGCCCAATATGTTTACATACACGTTCTATGATGAGGACGGCGTGACGGTACTCAAAAAAGAAACAGTGTTGTACGGCAGTAAAATAGTATGCCCCGACGATCCGTCCAAAGCACCCGACGGAGAAACAAATTATACATTTGTCGGCTGGCAAGGCTATAAGTACGGCATGACGATAAAAGAGGATGTATCGTTTACTGCACAATACGGAGTATTCACATCACCGTGCAAATACGTATTTTATGATGATGATTTAAGCATACTCGCAAAAGGCGTGCTTGAAAGCGGAAGCGTTATAATTCTGCCTGAGATTCCCACAAAGGCTGATACCGCGGAGTATCACTGGGAATTTGCAATGTGGTACGGCTACACAGACGGAATGGTCATAAGCGAGGATGTGGAGTTTACGGCTGTTTACGAAAAAACTGTAAGAACATACAAGTATACGTTCTATGATGACGACCGCGAGACGGTAATATTTGAAGATACAGCGCCGTATGGTACTGTAATTGTTGCTCCCGAAAACGGCAAGGACAGCACACAGCAGTATACATATATACTTACAGGCTGGGAGAATTATACGCAAGATATGATTCTTGAAGGTGATGCTGAATTTTATGCACAGTATGATGTTGTGGTAAATGAATATACATATATATTTGAGGATTACGACGGCACTGTAATAAAAGAAGAGACTGTTCCTTACGGCACGCTGATAGTGCTGCCTGCGGTGCCTTCAAGAAAAGGCTATGTATTCAAGAGTTGGAGCGGTTATACGGCAGACATGGTAATAGAGGACGATGTGACGTTTACGGCTGAATATGAAGTGTTTGAAACGGAGATCATTTCATCTGTTTATGTAACGGATGAGGCGGGACTTTTCCTGAAAAATATTGCTCCCATGACAACATATGAGCAGTTTTTTGAAAACATTGACAATGTGCTCGAGGTAAAGCTGTTTGACGAAAGCGGAAAAGAAATAACCGATACCGAGTGCCTTGTCGGAACAAACATGATAGCAAAGCTTATTGCCGAGGACGGTTCTGTGCTTCAACAGCTCATTCTGATAATAGCGGGCGACACAAACGGCGACGGCAAGGTTTCAATAACGGACTTTATTCAGATAAAAGGACATCTGCTTTCGGGCGGCACCGACCTTTCGGGTGCGGCACTTTGGGCGGCAGATTATAACGGCGACGGCAAAGTCACAATAACTGATTTTGTTCAGGTCAAAGCATATTTGCTTGGAAGATGATTTATTAAAACGGAGAAATATTATGAAAAAAACAGCGGCTTTTATATTGACACTGCTAATATGCGCAGTTACTACTGTATACGCGACAAAAACCACTGCCCTTGCGGCAAATACGTGCGCTCTTGTGGGCAACGCGGAAATACGCGCAGGGGACACGCTGAATCTCACATTCAGTATGAACGGAACGGGAATATCGGGTTTTACGGCAAGGCTTGAGTACGATTCGTCTTTGCTTACCCTTACAAACATAAATCAGCTTATTTCAAGTCAGTGGATGGTTGAAAGAAACGGAGACAATATTATTGTTTACGATAATTCACTGAGTAAGCCAATAAATACAAATACGGCAGTGTTTATGCTCGTTTTCAAGGTAAATAGCTCTGCCGCAACTGGTGCCGCTCTTGAGGTAAAGGTGGCTGATATTGTTGCATCAAACGGAAGCGTTGATATACAATACAATGATGCGGTGTATTCTTCAAAGATAGCAAAGCCGAAATCAACAAACGCCGATATAGGCTCGCTGACGGTATCAAACGGTGAGCTTTCACCTGCGTTTTCCTCGGCTGTGACGGAATATACGGCGATAGTGGAATATTCCGAGACGTCTCTTTCCATGACGATTGCTTTGGCTGACCTCGGCGCAAATTATGTTGTTACGGGCAATTCGAATTTTATTGTCGGCGAGAATACGGTCAAAATAAAGGTTACTGCGGAAAGCGGCGCCGTCAAGGAATATACTATCGTCACAACAAGAAAGCAGGACCCGAATTACAAACCCGCATCCGATGCGAATTTGTCGTCGATTACGTTGTCAACGGGCATTTTGTCGCCGAGATTTTCGACCGACTGCATTGAATACATTGTATTTGTGCCGTATGAAACCGTAAATATTACAATAGGCGGTAAGCCTGCCGACAGCAAGGCTTCGGTATCGCAGAACTCATATATTCTTCAGGAGAACAACAACGTATGTGAGGTTGTTTGTACTGCTGAGGACGGCGAGACTCAGAAAATATACACCGTAAATGTGTTCCGTATGCCTAAATTCACGGGTGAGATACCTTCCATAGGCGGCGCAACACCGACTCCGACGCCTACCCCAACGCCGACGCCCACACCAACGCCGACGCCTACCCCCACACCGACGCCTACTCCCGATGTAACACCTACTCCGACACCCGACACAACTCCGACTGTAACGCCTACCCCAACTCCGTCGTCAAGACCGACACCGACTCCTCATGCGCCTACAAATACGCCGAATGTGGAAACGCCTACACCGACACCGGGTGAAAAGATAAGCTCGGATATTGATTTGGGAAAGATACTTGTAATATGTATAATCGTAATTGTATTGTGCATTGTGGTTATAATACTTTATATTGTATTTATTAAGAGCAGGATAAGAAGATAATATTTTGCCGATATTGTTCGGGGTGCATAGTTGTTGCACCCCGTTTTTTTGACTGAATTGTTAGTTTATTTAATTGGGGGTTGTATATTGGCGGAAATTATGTTATAATTAAATCTAAATTGTTGATTTTAAGGGCAGATTTATGCACGACCGGCTTTGACCGAGCGAAAATACGGCGAAGCTATGAAACGGACAAGGGTATGGATAATATAATAGAGGTTAAAAACGTAACATACAGATACGAAGAGGACTCTAAAATACAGGAGGCGGCGCTTGACGGCGTTTCGCTTGAAGTGGAAAGAGGCAGTTTTGTTGCCGTCATAGGGCACAACGGCTCGGGAAAATCCACTCTCGCAAAGCATCTCAACGCTCTTTTTTTGCCGAGTGAGGGCACGGTAATAGTAGACGGTATAGATACTCATAATGAGGAGGCTGTCTGGCAGATACGCCGTACTGCCGGTATGGTGTTCCAGAATCCGGACAATCAAATGGTGGCGACTGTTGTCGAAGAGGACGTCGCGTTCGGGCTTGAAAACATAGGCGTGCCGTCGCCCGAGATACGTAAACGTGTTGACGAGGCTCTTGAAACTGTCGGAATGACAAAATATGCAAAATCATCTCCGTATCATCTTTCGGGAGGACAAAAGCAGAGAATATCCATTGCAGGCGTGCTTGCAATGCAGCCTAAGGTTATAATTTTTGACGAAGTGACGGCAATGCTTGACCCTGTCGGCAGAACGGGCATAATTGAGACTGCCAAAAAGCTTAATAAAGAACTTGGAATAACGATTATAAATATAACTCATTATATGGAAGAATCCATAGATGCAGACATGATATACGTTATGAATGACGGGAAATGCGTGGCTCATGGCAAGCCGAGAGAGTTGTTTCAGCGCGTGGAATTTTTGACCGAGCTGGGGCTTACTGTGCCGATTGCAACGCAGCTTGCGTATAGCCTTAACAAAGCAGGCGTTGATATTCCGTGTAATTTGCTGACAATAGATGAGTTGGCGGAGGCATTATGTCGATTAAAGTAGAAAATTTATCATATGTTTATATGCAGGGAACTCCGTTTGAAACCGTTGCGGTTGATAATGTGAGCTTTGAAATAAATCAGGGCGAGTTTGTGGCGGTAATAGGTCACACAGGCTCGGGAAAGTCAACTCTTATCCAGCAGTTAAACGGTCTCCTTATACCTACATCCGGCAGAGTTGAGGTTGACGGCTATGAAATAAGCACTTCAAAGAAGGATCTCAAAGAAATACGCAGTAAAGTGGGCCTTGTGTTCCAATATCCCGAATATCAGCTTTTCGAGGAGACTGTGGCAAAGGATGTTGCGTTCGGACCGAAAAATCAGGGTGTTTCCGAGGAGGAAACAAATATCCGCGTGAAAGAAGCCATAACGGATATGGGGCTTGATTATGATGAGGTGGCTGAAATGTCGCCGTTTGAGCTTTCGGGCGGTCAAAAACGCAGGGTGGCGATTGCGGGAGTGCTCGCAATGAATCCCGATATTATAGTGTTTGACGAGCCGACTGCAGGGCTTGACCCGAGAGGCAGAGAGCTTTTGTTCGAATGTATAGAGGAAGTGCGCAAAAAAGGCAAAACAATAATTCTTGTGTCGCACAGCATGGATGATGTGGCGCGCCTTGCGGACAGAATTTTGGTTATGTCCGAGGGTAAATTGATATTCCAAGGCACTCCTGCGGAAGTTTTTTCCGAGCAGAACGTTAAGCTTGAGCTTAACGCACCTCAGCTTGCTTTGCTTGCAAGAAAACTCAATAAAACGGGCAAATTCAATATTCCGAACGGTGTTTTCGACGTTGAGGGCATGAAGAACGTTATTCTCAAAGAATTGGGAGGGAAGAACTAAATGTTTAAGGACGTAACTTTCGGTCAGTATTATCCCTCCGACAGCGTTGTTCACAGAATGGACCCGAGATTCAAGCTTGTTATTGCATTTGCTTTTATTATTGTTCTGTTCATGATAAATTCATTTGCGGGTTATATAACGGCAGGCTTGTTTGTATTTGTGTGCGTTGCCGCGGCAAAGGTGCCTGTCAAGCTTCTTTTTAAGAACATTAAACCGCTGTGGTTCATTCTGCTGTTTATGTTCGTAATAAACGTGTTCTTCACAAGGTCAGGCAATGTGCTTTTCAGCTTCTGGATATTGAAGATAACAGACGAAGGCTTGATAAAAGCTGTTCTCATGCTTATCAGAATTGTAATGCTTATATTTTTTACGGGACTGCTCACACTCACGACAACGCCTATTTCGCTCACTGTCGGAATAGAATCGTTGCTCAGTCCGCTTAAAAAAATAAAATTTCCTGCGCACGAGCTTGCCATGATGATGACGATAGCGTTGCGCTTCATTCCTACGTTAATGGAAGAAACGGACAAAATAATGAAGGCGCAAATGGCGAGGGGCGCAAGCTTCGATACGGGCAATCTTTATCAGAAAGCAAAGAGCATGATACCGCTTCTCATAACGCTTTTTGTAAGCGCTTTCAGAAGAGCGGACGAGCTTGCACTTGCGATGACTGCGCGCTGTTATAACGGCGGCGAGGGAAGAACGCGCATGAATCCGCTTAAAGTGAGCGGCGTTGATTATGCCGGTGCCGTGATGACGGTGCTGTTTATTGCGGCAATGATAATGTTTAATTATGTTCATGTAATATGAATATCGGCGGATGCGGTATGCCTCCGCTGATTTTGTATGGCGCATAGAGCTGTGGAATGTTCGGATTTTTGTGCGGCGTTATTTGTTTGAGACTGAATAAACGGAGAATTGATTATGAGGAATATTAAGCTTGTCATAGAATATGACGGAACGGATTACTGCGGCTGGCAGGTTCAGCCGAACGGAATTACCGTTCAGCAATGTATAAATGATGCGCTTGGCAAAATAGAGGGAAGCAATGTTTCCGTGACGGGCGCCGGCAGAACCGATTCGGGCGTTCACGCGAGGGGACAGACGGCAAACTTTTTTACTCAGAGCAGAATCCCTGCCGAAAAATACCGCGACGCACTTAATTCTCTGTTGCCGGAGACCATAAGAATTGTTTCGAGCACAAATGCGCCGGAGAATTTTAATGCGCGGTTTTCCGCAAAACGCAAAACATACAAGTACCGCATAAGAAATTCCGCTGTTGCAAGTGCTCTTACCTGCAGATATGAATATCACTGTCCGGGCAGGATTGATATTGAGCTGATGAAACGGGCTTGTGCGTATTATGTGGGTGAACATGATTTCAATGCGTTTATGGCGTCGGGAAGCGCTGTAAAGGATACGGTAAGGACTGTATTTGATGCGCATCTGGACGTGTATATGCCGGAAATTGTTTTTTCGGTCACAGGAAACGGGTTTTTGTACAAAATGGTCCGTTTTATGGTGGGAACACTTCTCGATATAGGCAAGGGCAAGTATGAACCCGAATATATAATGATGTTGCTCGAGCCGTCAAACAATTTAAAGGCGGTTTCTGCGGCACCTGCAAAGGGCTTGACGCTTGAAAGCATTGAGTATGAGTCCTCGGGCAACGGTGCGATATAATTTCAATCGGTAAAAACGCTCTTTGCGTTGGAAAGGTATTATTTTATGATAAAAGCTGTGCTTATGGATATAGACAATACTTTGCTTGACTTTAACGAGTGCGCAAAATATGCAATGCGCTGTTCATTTGGCGAGTGCGGTTTGGAATATACGGAACGTGTTGCACAGACTTTTTTTAAGATCAATACGATGCTCTGGAACGATATTGAAAAGGGTATCCTCGACAAAGAGGGGCTATACAAGGTCAGGTGGAAATATATTTTCCGTGAGCTTGGCATTAATACCGACGGAGAAGAGTTTGAAAAGTATTTTTTGAAGTATCTCTCCCGTAGCTTCAGTACGGTTGAGGGCGCTCATGATATTCTCAAATACTTATCGGGCAAATATTTACTTTCCGCGGCAAGCAACGGACCGCAGTTCGAACAGGATAACCGCTTGAAAAATGCGGGTATTTATGATTATTTCAAAAATGTTTTCACGTCTGAAGCCGTAGGCTACCCAAAGCCTAAAAAGGAGTTTTTCATGATCTGCCTTGAAAAAATGGGGAATCTCCTGCCTTCTGAAACGATCATGGTCGGCGATTCACTTAACGCCGATATTGTCGGCGCAAAAAATTGCGGTATCGTTACTTGCTGGTTTGATTATGAACAGATTAATTGCCCTCCTCCTTCTCACGCTGATTATACCGTAAATTCCCTTGCCCAACTTAAATCCTTTTTGTGATTCTCCGGGGCTGCCGCCCCGTGCCCCGCCAAGCCTTTGAAAAGGCTTGACCTAAACTTTAAAATACTTTGTATAAGGCAATCA
>CAMEIT010000047.1 GCA_945918795.1 uncultured Clostridia bacterium
AGCCTGTCACGCTGGAGGTCGTGAGTTCGAGCCTCATCCGGGTCGCCAGCAATGTGCCTCGATAGCTCAGTTGGTAGAGCAGTGGACTGAAAATCCTCGTGTCACTGGTTCAATTCCGGTTCGAGGCACCATTTTGGGTGTATTATCAAATTTATATATATTATGCGGGGGGATTCCCGAGCGGCCAATGGGGACAGACTGTAAATCTGCTGGCAATGCCTTCGGTGGTTCGAATCCACCTCCCCCCACCAGAAAAGACGATTGTTTTGCAATCGTCTTTTTTTATCGACGCGTGCCCTTACGACTCATAAAAAGCAGGGCTTCACCCTATGATTTTGACAGATTTGAACTACCGAAATGTCAATGCTCACTTCAAAATCGAGTTTTGCTCAAAAAACGCGTTATTGTATTCGCAATATTTATCTGCTATAATAAATACACCGAACCGGAACGGAATAATCTTGTATAGGAGAACATCATAATGAGATCTATAGGAGAAAAGATTAAAGAATACAGACAAAAGAATCATATGACACAAGAACAGCTTGCTTCTTGTTTGAATGTTACCTTCCAAACTGTTTCAAAATGGGAAACCGGTGTATCAAGTCCCGATTTATCCTTGATAATTCCTATCACTAAAATCTTTCATATTTCTGCGGATGAGCTTCTTGGGGTTAACGATGTCGAGGCAGACAAGAGATACGAAGAACTCAAAAAGGCATATGATTATACTTTCAAAACAGAAGATTTCGCAGAGCGTCAAAGAATTTGCGAGGTTGCTGTATCGGAATATCCCGGCGACATGAAATGGCTGATCAATCTTGCTTGGGTGATATCTAACCGTTCCTTTGAATATGAGGATAATGATAGATATATCGCAGAGCAGGAGAAAGCGATCAAACTGTTTGATTCAGTTGTAAAAAACTGTAAGGATGATATTATCAGAGTAAATGCTATCCAAGGAATCACGCAACTTCTCGGTTGGAGAGGTCGTAAAGACGAAGCGAGAAAATACGCAGAAATGATTTCCGAAAGAGCGATGATTACACGCGATGCGGTTTTGGAAAACATTTTGGAAGGTGATGAACTGATTCTGTTTAGGCAAAGGCGAATCAAGAGTCATATAGAAGGTGCACTTTGGGATCTGTCGTTGATGCCCACTGTCTATACCGATCTTATGCGTGATATCGTTAACTTGATGGTTCCCGACGGAAATTACATTGAGTTTAACCATAACCTGTACTACGCAGTAAGAAGACAAATCAATCATATTTTACAGCAAGCCCCCGACGTTTCTGTAGAACAGATTTGTAATTTGTTGACAGAAATGAAAGTGTATGCAAAAGCATATGATGAGATTGTTTTCTCAAAACCTGGAGTTTACAAATATACTGCGCCTTGGTTCGATCATATTAAAGAAGACACGCGCGAATGGCTTGGAAATGAAGGTGAGCCGATGACGCAGAATTTCTATGAGTATCTTAACGAAAAGCAATTTGAAAATATTCGGAACAATGATTTCTTTGAATTGTTGAAGAAATAATACATGGACTTCGTTTTCAGGCATGAGGTTAAAAGTTCGGTAGACCGCGGATACTTTTAACTCCCATCATTGCCAAGGGGGAAGTCTACTCTCTGCAAAATTGCCGTGCATCTAAATCAGACACACATCACAGAAAAAGCACTTGCGCAAGCAAGTGCTTTTTCAACGAAATTCGCCTGCGGCGAGTGAAATATGGCTTCACCATGTGAAATAGCTACGCTGTGAAATATTTGCTTCGAAAATGTGAGGGGGCAAATTTTATTTTATTCAATGTGTTATAATGTTTATCCGAAAAATAATTGTGAAGGTTCGAAGTTTTTCAGCCAAAGTATCTTTTTTATCTGTTTTTAAGTTGTACCCGGATTTAAGTGACGAAATTGCACATTCGAAAACGTTGATCCAACTGTTTGGAGATTTTTTTTACTACTGCCAATTTGCCGAATAGACAAGCGATATATTCATTTCAAGCCTGCGATGTGAATTAATATAATCACAAAAGCACAGGAGGAAATATTTATGAGCATTGAAAAAAACATTTCAAAATACAGGAAAGCAAGAAATCTGACGCAAGAAGAATTGGGTCTGAAGCTTGGCGTTACCAATCAAGCGGTATCAAAATGGGAATCGGAAGTATCTATGCCCGATGTAATGTTGCTTCCTGCAATAGCAAATGTATTGGATATTACGTTGAATGATTTATACTCAACAGATACAACACGAAAATCACAGACACAATCTCACGTTTTTGATACAGACGGTATTCATAACTTCCCTAAAGAAGCACAGTCAATGATTATTGACGCATTGTATCGGCAAACGAATTTGTTGAACTGTGGAAGCTGGGATTTTTTGAATGTAAATCAAAATCCTCTTACAAAAAAATACAACAGCGTTAAGAAAAATACTACTCTGTGTTGTCTGTCTGATACTGTTGGTTCTGCATTTGTTTCTGCTGATCTTACGGTAATCGATTCCGATATTACAATATCGGAAACAGGTTTGTTGTTTGAAAAGCAGGAAATAGCTTCCGGGCTTAAAAAACTTGCTGATCCAAACGTAAGGAGAGTGCTTTCTTATATTTGCAATGAATATTTTAACAGTACTGCCCCATTCAACTGTGCAGACTGCGAATATTTTGAAAAAGATGTTAAACCGGAAGTAATATCTCATGCTGTCGGGCTAACATCGGATGAAACACTGGAAGTATTGGAAAAACTCTCATCACTTCATATCGTAGATATAAAACGCGAAGAGGACGGAACACACTATATGTTTCAAAAAATCAAAGCTATTGAGACGGCGGTAACATTTCGCTTGATTGAACGTCTTATTCATAATCGGTTTGGTTCCGGGTGCGGCGACTTTGCGACTTTAATACAGCTGTAAGTAAATATTTCGGCAACATTGTGAAACGACAAATAAATTATGCTCGACCGAGGCAAGCTTATTAATTAACGCAGTTGAAATATTGCCTCAAGCTCGAAGAGCGGAGATACCGAAAGCTTTCTCTGTTTTACCTCAAAAGCTCCCGATATTTGTAATTTTAAGTGACCCCGAAAGTTCAGGCAAAATATTCAAATCCTACCGTAATGAGTTCGGCGTTGTACCGGACTCATTTTTTAATTTGAGTGAAATACATTAATTGATGAATTTATCGGTTATTTGAGGATTTTTAACAGACTTACAACTCACCTTTTAAGCATGAAATTACTTCAAAAGGTGAATTTTTTTGTTTTTCAAGGTGTGATTTGCGGAATACTTACTTTACTATACATAGCTCGCCGCCGAGCAATATGTATCCTAAAGATTCTGCGATTTTTCGGGAAGGTATATTTTCAACTTGACATGCCCAAAGAGCAAGCTTGTTCTCTTTGACAACAGCTTTCGTTGCAGCAGAGGCGGTCATTTTCCCGAATCCACTCCCTCTATATTCAGGGCGTGAAAATACTTGCATTGAGCAAGTGTTTTCAAACAATCCGCCGTTGGGTCTATAATAACTACAGCTTACTATTCTGCTGTTATCGGTTATACAGTACATAGTGCTGTCAAAATTGTCATCAAGAATAAACCGTTCGTCTCCACGACGGATTCTTTCAATTTGATTGGCAATATGCGGAACAAATGTGTCTTTGGTACAAATGTAGTCCAACATATGAACACAGTTATATTGGATATCCTGCAAAAATTCTTCGCTTGGCTCTAATAAAAATTCGCAAGGATCGTACCCCAATAAATCAAGTATCTCGCAAAAAAATGAAGGCGAACAGAGTTTTTCCATAATATCGTTCGTGTTGAGAAATTCTCGAATTGTTTGGATATGTTTTTGTTGAGTGGCAACAAACGTTCTATTTGATCTGTGAATTATACGAACAATTTCTTTTCCTTGCGATTGTGTTATCACCGTTTGACCTGAAGGTATGCTTACATTGATTCGCTCATAAAGCGAGTTGACTGAAAAAATTTCGATTTCATTTGAATAGTTGTGATTTGTTGATTCCATAAATTTCTCCTCAATAAATAAAAAATGACGCCGATGAAATCGGCGTCAATATTTAATCCAAATTGAGTTGAATCGAAAGCGGACAAATATTATGCGATTTCATCGAAATATACTTTGGCATTTTGTCCACCTCCTTTTCCGAAAATATATTACATATTAATTATACCATATGGCAGACTTACTGTCAAGATACATAAACCATTGGTTATCAAAATTGAAAAACAAATTGATGTGTCCCAAAAGTTCAGACCAAATATTCGAATCTTACCGAAATGAGTTCGGCGTTGTACCGGACTCATTTCTTTTAATTTGGGAGAAATACGCTCATTATTGCATTCATTCAAACAAATGATGAATTTATCGATTGTTTGAGGCTTTTTAACAGACTTACAACTCACTTTTTAAGCATGAAATTATTTCAAAATGCAAATTTTATTGCTTTTCAAGGTAGATTTGTGTTATAATAAAATTACAATTATTGATTCCAAAGGTGGATTTTATTGAAACATAAATCTCGATTATTGCTTTTCAAGGAAGATTTATGTTATAATAAAACCCCAATTGTCGATTTTAAAGGAAGGTTTTATTGAAACGCAAATCTCGATTATTGTTTTTCAAGGTGGATTTATGTTATAATAAAACCCCCATTGTCGATTTTAAAGGAAGGTTTTATTGAAACGCAAATCCCGATTATTGTTTTCAAGGTAGATTTGTGTTATAATAATTCAAAGGCGGTGAGGTTATGTTTCGATTTTTACAAAAAGCAAGAGAAAAAATTACTCCGATAGACTTAAGCAATCCCGACGCAGTAGTGTCGGTAACAAATACCCGACATTCTGAAAAGCCGTTTGGTAAAAACTATCGGGGTTGTTGTGCTATTCAAGAAGATTACTTTACTTCTGTTTGTTTTCAAACGATTGATGAAAATGATATGCTTTATGAACAGCCACACAGCTGCTATGTGAATTTTTTGACTCCGAAAGCATATCCTCATACAGTATGGGTCGGTCGTAAAATAGAACTTTACGAGGGTGAATTTCATGTTGGCACAATGGTAATTGAAGAAATCAAAAATACAATTCTTGACCGCAATATAAAATTTGAAAATCAAACCGATGTATTATCAGACAGTAAAGTATTAAATCTCGCCTTAAAACGCTCGCTGGAATGGGGCAGAAAATTTGAAATGCCTCTCGATAATAAATTGATGAAATCTATTCCGACACTTTCCGGGACAGATATTGAAAAAGTATCGCAATATGTTATTCAAGTGCGCGATGATGTTCTTTGGGAAATATATTATCCTAATTGGGATAGTGAAAGTCAAAGCCTGAAAATCGATGCTGTAAAAATTACATCTGAGAAATATCCTTGGATTAACAAAGCAAATTTAGCCTCTTTGGATTCTCAAGGAATGTACTATGCGTGGCATGGTTAAATTCTCTCGAAAAACAAATTGATGTGTCCCCGAAAGTTCAGACAAAAATTCAAATTTTACCGGAATGAGTTCGGCGTTGTACCGGACTCGTTTTTTAATTTGAGTAAAATACATTAATTGATGAATTTATCGGTTATTTGAGGCTTTTTCATAGACTTGCAACATTAAAACATTGACAAAATTCAGTGCGTATGTTATGATAGCAACAGACGGGTGCGATGTGCCCTATCATCGGCTTTGCAACGACGGTAAAGTAATGCAAAACGATGAGACATCAATATGGGATGACAGAATATAACGCAACACAAAAAACAGACAATATGGAAAGGTGTATATTATGGGAACGGAAAGTGTGACGCGAGCGCTGCTGAATTGGGTGCCGTGGGTATTGGCAGGGCTTGTTGCCCTTGGGATTATTATCAGTGCTTTCAAGGGGGCACGGCGAGGTATCTTCAGGCAGGGTATCCGCTTTGTGAGCGTGGTGCTGGCGGTGGTGCTTTGCTTTTTTCTCGTGCGCTGGGCGCAGGGGAACTACCCTGATTACCAAGGCATGACTATGGGCGAGGCGGCAGAGCAGGCACGCTTGTCAGAACAGTATGCTTCTCTCTAGCAGGAATATAAAGACAGCTTGAACTGCTTTGAGCCGGACGAAGCGGTTGCGATCGCGGCGATACCAGTCACGACGGTGGCGTTCCCGATACTGTTTGTGGTGTTGTTCGTGCTGATTGGATTACTGTTTTTGATCGCTTACGGAATCATTTCAAGGGTATTGGGCCTTGCCAAAATGCACAACACATTGTTGACAAGGCTTCTCGGTATGGCGCTGGGTGCAATTCAGGGAATAGCCGTGGCAGGCTTGCTGCTGATGCCACTTATGGGATTTTTCGGTATTGTACACGATTCCGTGGAGAGCGTCAAGAACGTACGGCAGGAGGGGGAGCCTTCGCCACGGGCTGCACTATTTTACGACGAGTATGTGTCTCCGATTGCGGACAACCCGGTTCTCAAGGCAACTGGCTTTTTCGGCGGTGACTATATGTACAAAGCGCTGAACAAAGTCCACGTAAACGGTGAAGCTGTGGATATGCGTGAGCAGGCGGTGACGCTGTTTGCTGTTTGTGAGGAGACAGCTGATCTGCAGGGCGCGGACTTTACCACACTGACCGAGCAGGACAAAGCGTTGATCGTCCGCATGACAAATCGACTGAACGAAAGCCCGTATGTGCTGGATATTTTCTCAAGCATGGTGCGCGGTACCGTCAGAGCTTTGGATGGCGGATATATTGAAATTTCAATGTCGGAACCGTATAACAGCACATTCCACAATTCCGTACATATATTTGCGGATAGCTCCGCTGAAAATCTGTCCGAGGATATCGAAACGCTTCGCAACATTTATTTCTTGCTTTCGGACGACGGCGTTCTGGTTGCCATTGCAAACGGTGATGACAAGGAGGTAACAGATGCGCTGACGACTGCTGACGACAGCGGCGAGATAGTGATGCGGCGCATCATTCGTGAATTGGATCAAAATGAGCATACAAGACCACTTGTCAGCGAGCTTTCCAAGCTCTCCGTTTCTCTTATGGCAGGTTCTTTCGGGGACGGTGTTTCGGAGAATGTGGTTGCTACGTATGAGAATCTTAAAACCGGTTTGCAGGATGTGACGGCGCTTAGAAAAGATGATTATGAGACCGATGAAGAGTATAAGGGTGCTGTTTCGGACAAACTCGATGAGACGTTGAAGGGCGAGGGAATCGAGCTTGAGGCCGATATTATAGATAAAATGGCGGATTATGTAGCCGATAATTATGCAGGTGCCGAGCTTTCCGATGCAGACGTAGATGACATTCTCATTTCCTACTATGACGCATACAAAGCCACAGGGGAGCTTCCGCCTATCCCGGGCTTGGAGGAAGCGGTGGAGTAAGCAAGTATACGGCAAAAACGGAATAAGGCAACAGACTTATGTTTGCAAGGATGTCCTCCTGTTTGGTACATTGTATCGGACGGGAGAATTTTTTTGGGCACTTATTGCGTGTGCCTTGAAATGTTCGCAAAGCTGCGGTATAATAAAACAAAAAAGCGGAGTGTTGTTATGAGTGCGTGGGGATATGGAATAAAGCAAAGCGATGAGTTTATGGATGTGTATGATGAGTTCTTTGAATCATACATAGACGATGCCGATGCAATCGAGATTTACCGTTCGATTTTGAATGAATATCAACGGGAATTTTCGGATGCGGATTCGGGACCGCTTTTATACACGGTTTATTATGCGCTGGCGCAGTGCCTTTGGGAGTGCGGCGTTAAAGATGAATGGCTGTGGCAAAAAATCAAGGATATAATAGATACAGATGCCGACTTGATTTTTTGGAATGAGCTCGGGAAAGAACCTCAAATTGAAGAAAATCGTCGCAGAGAATTACAAAAGTTTTGGGAAAGAATCAATTCTGTACCCACGAAAATAAAAAAGCCGAAGAAAACGCAAAAGAAACGAGCACCTACCCTCAAAAAGGGAGATTTGTATGCTTACGTATGTGAAAACGGTTACCGTGTCGCCATAGTTTTGGATTTTGTGTGGGATTCCTATTTGACTGCAATATCGGAAGAAATTTTTGATCATGTACCTACCGAAGCACAAGCAATGAACTCGTATACTCATACGGTAACTTGGTTTCATGCAAGAGCCTCTATTCCCAAAAAGGATCGAATTATTATTGCCGAATTAAATATCACGGGAAATTACAACAACAGAGCAGGTTTGTTACTTTTGCCGTCGATTGCCGGGTGTTCAAGCATGGGGGAAAGAAAATATTTCTTTGATTTGGATTCAGCCGCATCTTGTATGCAAAGGAATAATATAGGGCGTTACCGCCTGTGTGAGCTGTTGGATCCCGCGGTACTGCCTGAATATCATTCCGGGATAAATATCGGTTGATTATGAAGAAAAATTTATGCAAAGCGCGGAATTTAACCGACAAATTCGGTGTAGTTAATACTGTTTTTGAATAATTTATGATAAAATTTTAATATAGATGTAATATTCATTCCAAAATCCCATATTATTTCTGACATATATTTATGAAAGCGCTTTTATATGCTTGAAAAGGAGGAAATATGAATGCCACTGAAAAATCGAGCGGTTGCATAATCGATGACAGCGAAATTATTGAATTGTTTCGTCAAAGGAATGAAAAAGCAATACATATGACAGACAAAAAATATGGGACACTTATATACAGAATTGCGTACAATATTCTTCATGATAAGTCTGATTGCGAAGAATGCCGAAATGACGTCTATCTTGGCTTATGGAACGCAATTCCGCCCGCATCGCCTATTGTTTTTCCTGCTTTTATCACACAAATAATAAGACGTATAGCCATAAATCGATATACGGAAAAAACGGCTAAAAAGAGAATACCCTCTGAACTTACGGTGTCAATAGACGATCTTGCGGATTTTCTGCACAGCGATTCCGATTCCGAAAGCAATACAGATGTCAATGAACTGAAGGATATTATTAACAGCTTCTTGGCGGATTCCTCGGAAAGGGAGAGATTTATTTTTATTGCCAGATACTATATAGGGGATTCGATTGCAAATATTGCGGCAGACCTTAATCTGACGGGCTCGAGCGTGTATAAAGAGTTGAGCAAAATCAAAAATAATTTTAAGCTCCATTTGGAAAGGAACGGTGTATTTTTGTGAAAAAAAACTTAATCAATAACGCTATTAATGAAATTGATATAAAATATATTGATGAATATTATAAGAAAAAAGCCGACAGCCAAAAAAAGAAAATCGGCAGATCGGTTATTTTCAAATGGTGTGCCGTAGCTTCGATTGCGGCAGCAATCATACTTGCCGTAATTTTTATTCCGCAAAATAAAACACCTGCCGCAAGAGGAGAGTATTTTTGCGGCAATTTCTTCTTGAATGAACGCGAGGACGGCGTTGATTTGTTGAAATACTGCGGAACGGATGAAAAAATCGTTGAAATTCCCGAAGGTGTTACAACGATTTACTCGGGCGCATTTGCAGATAACGAAACGGTAGAAAAAATAATAATCCCGGATTCAGTCGAAACAATAAATGCCCTTTCGTTTATGAACTGTCCCAATCTGACAGAAATAGATATACCTTCATCTGTTGAAAACGTATTCGATTCATCATTTTTCAATGTTGCTTTTATTGAAAGCTGTGAGGATGAATTCGTAATAGCCGGCTCTGTTCTGGTTAAGTACAAAGGCAATGGCGGCGATGTTGTTATTCCGGAGGGCGTAAAAACAATTTTATCCACAGCATTTGTAACCGGTAATATAAATGAGGTGCTCAGACCGATAGCCACCATAAACACGCTTACTCTTCCTTCAAGCCTTGAAAAAATAGGTCAGGAAGCATTTTTCTCTTTCGGAATTTCAGGTGAGCTTGTGATTCCGGAAAATGTAAAGGAGATTGGTTCAAACGCTTTTTTCGGAAATGATTTTTCTTCCGTAATTATCAATTCACCATATGTGGAAATAGGGGATCGTGCTTTTGACAGCTGTGACAATATTCAAAAGGTTGTGCTCAATGAAAATATCAAAAAGCTTCCCGAATGCGCTTTTTCAAGTCGTGTGCTTTCCGAAATCAATGCCGAAAACCTTGAGGAGATCGGTTATCGCGCTTTTCAGACGAAAAGTCTGGTCAAATTGAATTTCGGCAGTGTAAAATATCTGAGTGATTTTGACATTGATTCAGTGGAAATAACGGGTATTTCCTGCACGAACGGCTTCTGGGTGAAAGGCAATGTTCTTGTGCGTTACATTGGCAATGAAAAAAATATCGTTGTGCCCGACGGAGTTGAGATTATAGGAGATTATGCTTTTGCAAATACTCGGATTGAGTCTGTTGTTCTGCCCGAAAGCGTTACTCAAATAAAAGAGCGCGCATTTTACAGAACCGAATGTCTTAAATCAGTTGTTTTCTCCGAAAATCTTGAGGAAATAGGTGAGTACGCATTCTGTGAATCCGCAATAAGCTCTGTGGAGTTGCCCGACAGCCTTAAATCGATCGGAAGCTTTGCGTTCCAAAATTGTGCGTCACTTGCAGACGTGATAATACGCGGTAAAACAATAATAAGTGAAAGGGCGTTCAATAACACTCCGTGGCTTGATATGAATGATGACGAATGGTTAATAGTAGGCGACGGATGCTTGCTTAAAGCAAATCATAAGCCCGACGGCGATACCGCGGTAATTCCGGACGGAGTCAAGTACATTGAGGCGACTTCTCTGTTTTCATCGAGTAATATTACTACCGTTATTTTCCCGAAAAGCGTTATTGAAATAGGAAGCGAATCATTTGCGGATGTAAGCAAATTGGAAAATGTTGTTTTGCCTGAGAATCTGAAAAAAATAGGCCGCTCTGCATTCAAAGGAACATCAATCAACGCAATCGAATTTCCTTCATCTCTTGAGGTGATAGGTGAATATGCCTTCTGCGATACTTATCTTACTGAAATTACTCTGCCGGAGGGAATAAAAATTTTGGGCACATTGGGCAATAGTCCGTTTGATTGCGATCTTAAGGAGCTTGTAATCCCCTCTTCGGTGGAAGTGCTTGGAATATCTCCTGAAAGCATAACAAATGGGATGGTATATAAATTAGCTGCAGACTGTAAAGCAATGGATTTCTTTTCAAATTATATATCGTTAGGCATCGGTTATGAAATAGGAGCTGATATTACCGCAAAAATAGAAAATGCGTGAGAGCATTTTCAATGCTTCGAGATAAGCTCCGGGAATTTTTATTTATTCGCCTTATATTTTCTCCTGTATTCATTCGGCGACATATTGTGGTCTCTATGAAACAGTTTATTGAAATAAACGGGGTCTTTGATGCCGACGGACAATGAAATATCCTTTATTGTGCCGTCGGCTCTTTTTATTTTTTCCTCGGCAAGCGAGATTCTGAATTTGTTGACGTATGCTATGGGCGACATTCCGAAGTTTTTCCTGAAAACGGCGTAAAAATTGGATTCGGACATATTAAGGTATCTTGCCATATCCGATATGCTTATCTCATTCATGTAATTCTCACGTATGAACTCGAAAATGCGAAGTGTTGTTTTGTCGGGACTTTTGAGCTTGGGATTTCCTGCGCTTGTTATTATGCTGAGTATTCTGTAACAGCAGGCATATTTGTCTATGATATTGTCGGTAGAAAACATCATATCAAATACAAAATTAAGCTCGGAATTGTATTTTTCGGGTAAGACAGTCGGGAAGTCGTAATAAAAGTCAAGCCTTACCGTTTCGTTCAGCACGGCGTCTATGAAAAGCCACCTTGCACGCATAATGCCCGAGAGTGAATCAACGTGATGCGTTATATCCTGCTGTATGCCCGAAGGCGCAATAAAAAAGCCGCCGCGCCCCGTATTTTGCTTGTCCTTATTGCCGAGCGCAATATCGTAGCTGCCATCCTGAGCCTGCACAACAGACAGCCACGGGAGAACCTTTTTGTGGGTTACTCCCTCGCAATCATCGCTCTCAAGTGTGCCCCATGTAAAATAGTTTATATCTGCCTTTTGAATATCCATAAAAATGTCCCCTTGCATTAATTAATAGTATTATACAACTTTTTAATAGTATTATCAATTGTATTTCGTAGTATTATGATGTATATTTAGCTTATAAAATAAAATTGCGAGGAAATTTGAATGGATTTTTATACGGCAAACGGACTCAAGCGTCCCGTGCGTCTGAACGAGACAACAAGACGCTTTGCATATGAATCGTTGAATCATAAATACGGCATCGATACGCGCAAGAACGACTGCGTTGTATTGGACGATGTTGAAAATATTGAGAACATGACGGCACTCGAGAGATATGACGAGGCAATAGCAAAAATTGCATCGGAAGCGCCGATACGTATCTGCGAGGATGAACGCATAAGCGGCGCGGCAACGCTCGGAGCCGCAATAAGGCACGTGGTGCCCGCAAAAATAAACGGAAATTATATTTGCGGAAGCATAAGTCATTTGACTGTTGATTTTGAGGGCGTTCTCAAATACGGTATTGACGGTATACGTAAAAAAGCCGAGGAGGCGCTGGAAAAATATACAGGTACAGAGCGTGAGGCGTTTGCAAAAAGCTGTATCAACTGCCTTGACAGCTTTGAGGTGTGGCATGAGCGCTACCTTGAGGCACTTAAAGGTAAAAGCGAATATGCTGCAAATTACCGCAATCTTCAAAGAGTGCCGATGCGGCCTGCGACGAATTTTTATGAGGCGGTTCAAAGCATATGGTTTACATTTGCTTTTTTGAGATTGTGCGGTAATTGGCCCGGTATCGGAAGAATAGACGTTTTGCTCGGAGATTATCTTGAAAATGATATGAAATCTGGCAAGCTTACTTTGGATGAGGCACGCGAGATTCTGGCACATTTTTTCATAAAAGGCTGTGAATGGATATGCGGAGGCAATTACGGCAGCGGCGATGCTCAGCATTATCAGAATATAGTGCTTTGCGGAATCGATGAAAACTGCAATGAAGTAACAAATGATGTTACTTATCTCGTCCTTGACGTGCTGGAGGAGCTTGGAATAAGCGATTTCCCGACATCGGTACGTCTGAACCGTAACACTGATGAAAAACTGCTCGAAAGAGTAGCTGAGGTAATGCGGTACGGCGGCGGAATGCTTGCCGTTTATGATGAGGAGACTATAATCGAATCAATGGTGAATTACGGCTACCCTCTTGATGAAGCGCGGAATTTTGCAAACGACGGCTGTTGGGAGGTTCAGGTGCCGGGAACTACCGATTTCGGCTATTTCCCGTTTGATGCGTTGAGCATTCTCCAAAAGAAAACACTTAAAAGCTATGACGGTACAGCCGAGTTTGGTGATTTTGAAAGCCTTTACAAGCAATATATACATGACCTGAAAGATAAGATAAAACAAATGTGTCAGCCTTATGTGGATGCATTCAACACTCCGGGCGCTTCGGCAGAGCCGTGGCACAGCCCGTGTACGGTAGTATCTCTTTTCGAAAGAGGTTGTATCGAAAAGGGACTGCCATATCTTGACGGCGGACCCAAATACAGAGTTCGTTCTCCGCATATAGGTGGATTTGCCGATACGGTGAACAGCCTTTTTGCAATAAAAAAGGTCGTTTACGACGAGAAAAAGCTTACATTGTCGGAGTTTTTGCAGATACTTAAAAATAATTGGGATGGCGAAGAGCCTTTGCGTCTGTATATGTTAAATCATTATTCATATTACGGCAGTGACAGTGACGAGGTGGATATGCTTGCGGTAAGCCTCATGGAAGATTTTGCCGATTGCTGTGCAGAATTTGACGGAAAGTGCGATTATAATTTCCCTGCCGGGGTGAGCACGTTCGGCAGGCAGATCGAATGGGCACCGGGAAGGCTTGCGGCTCCGCACGGCAGAAAATCAGGCGAGGTTCTTGCAGGCAACTGTTCTCCCACGCCGGGAACGGACCTTAACGGCGCAACGGGAATTATCCGCTCTTACTGCAAGTGCAAGCTTAAGCGCATGGTTACGGGTGCGGCGCTCGATGTAAAGCTTATTCCGTCAAATGTTATGGGCGAGGACGGCTTGCAGGCACTTGTTGCGTTAATGCGCGGCTTTGTAAATTTGGGCGGCTGTTTTATGCAGCTTGACGTCGTTGATTCCGCACTTCTTAAGGAGGCACAGGAGCATCCGGAAAATTACAGCACTCTTTCTGTGCGCGTTTCAGGCTGGAATGCCCGTTTTGTCACTCTCAACAAGGAATGGCAGGATATGATAATATCGCAAAACGAAGGAAAATAAAAATGAATGTCACTGAAATACAACGCTTCTGTATGCACGACGGCCCCGGAATACGCACGGTTGTATTTTTGAAGGGATGTCCGTTGAGATGTGCATGGTGCCACAACCCCGAAACTCAGTTTGCAAAACGGGAAATTTTGTTCTACCCCAAAAAGTGTATCGGTTGCTCGGCGTGCGCTTATGTATGCCCGAATGGCGCGCACAATATAACGGACACAGAACACATATTCAACAGAAAGCTTTGCACAGGCTGTGAGAAATGTATTGAGGCTTGCTGTTCGAAAGCATTGGCGGCATCATCCGAAATTATGACGACGGATGAGGTATTTGCCGAGCTTGAAAAGGACAGAGCGTTTTACGGTGAAAACGGCGGCGTAACGCTTTCCGGCGGAGAACCGTTCATGCAGGCTCAAGAAGCAGTTGAACTGCTGAAAATGTGCAAAAATCACGGCATAGGGACTGCTGTTGAGACGTGCGGATATTTTGAAGCATCGATTTTGGAAGAAGCGGTTCCGCTTGTTGATTGTTTTTTGTGGGACTTTAAGGACGGAAATGACGAAAGGCATAAAAAATATACAGGCGTTTCGAATGATAAGATCAAAAGGAATATACTGCTTGCGGACTCGCTTGGCGCAAATATTGTCCTGCGCTGTATTATGGTAAAGGGCGTCAATATTAAGGAGGATCACTTCAACGCGATTGCAGAGCTTTGGCACAGGCTGAAGCATTGCAAATACGTAGAGCTTATACCTTATCATGCTTACGGCGGCTCGAAAATGACGGCGCTCGGCAAAAAAGACAACGGAAATAACGCTTGGATACCCGATAAAAATGATATTGAGTACGCAAGAGGCTTTTTGGAAAGGCTCAATGTGAAAGTAAAAGCGTGATGCCGATGCTTATAATATCACTTGTCCGAAATCAAACGAAAGTAATACTTTATTGCGCTTGATTCGGAATTATTATTGACAAAATATGATCCGTTTTCTTCATGAAAACGGATTTTTATAATTATTATTCAACATAATAAAAAATGATTGATATTTCTGCGTAATGTGTTATAATATTTACAAAAAGGAGGTGCTTGTGCTTGAAACGCAAAGAAAAAATCATTATTCTTTCGGTTGTGCTTTTGGTTTTGATTGCCATATTGGCTTTGATTACAAGGCGTTTTGTATTCAATGCAATTTTACATATTTATATGCGTCTGCTTTGTGTGCCCGTTATAATAAAAGTTATTCAAAAATGCTTCAAAAACGACTTAAAAGACAGTATGAAGAAGGTGCTTGATATTTGCGGAGTTACGGTATTTACAGATATAGTAATCGTAGATGCCCTCAGATATTTTTTAAGCGGAGGCGCTTCCGTCGTACTCTTTTTCCCGGCGTGTGTTCCGATTATGCTTATGGTAATCCTCTCATATATTCACAAAGAATCAAACGAGGAAAAACACAACAGAAAAATGATTTTTATTATAGGAATCCCATTACTGATCATTTCGTTGTTTTTTGAGGTGCTTTCCTTTACCTGAATATAAATTTTGATTATTGCATATTTTATTTTGTATAATTTTATGAATCCTCTTTGTTTTGTGTGCATATAATATTTATAAGCACATTTATCGGAGGTAACAATATGAATCAAGACAGATTCGGCAACCGCAATCCGGAGATACGTGATTACGGCGGCAAGCCGCTTATTGTAAACATAGATCGTTTTACAAAGCTGAATCAGAATTACAGAACTGCGTTATGGACGGGTGATCATTTGCAGGTGACGTTAATGAGCATTCCCGTAAGGGGAGATATAGGGCTTGAAAATCATCCCGATACAGACCAATTCATACGCATTGAAAGCGGTCATGCCCTTGTTATGATGGGCAATGACAAGGATAATCTGAATTATCGGGAGCGCGTCGACGGCGATTATGCGGTTATTGTTCCGGCGGGAACGTGGCACAATATAGTAAATGTCGGCAATACTCCGCTGAAATTATATTCCATTTACGCACCGCCGCATCATCCTTTCGGAACAGTCCACAAAACAAAAGCGGATGCCGAGGCGGACGAAACGCACTGACATTCAATAATCAAAAACGGGAACCTTAAAGCGAGATGTTCTTATCGGAGAAATCATCAAACAGTTCGTCCTCATCAATAGGTTCGTTTATTTTGCTCCGCAGTAAACAAATAGAAGCCCCAGGCAGATTTTTTCAAGGTCTGCCAGGGCTTTTTTCTCGATAAATCGGAATTTATCGCTTGATTTCTCGAATCATAGAATACTCATTTAGTAGTGTTCCATCTTTCAAGCGAATTGCATTGGGCTTGACACCTGTGATTCTGAATCCCATTTTTTCATACAAAGCTCGCGCACGGCTATTTCCCTCTACAAATTCAAGCTCGATTTGAATTAAGTTCGGGTTTTCCTCTGCAATACGGATTAGCTCTTGGAACAGTCTTGTTCCGATTCCTTGATTCCAATATTCTTTTAATAATGCGATTGCAACATTTGCTCGATGTCTTGTTTTTATTCCTTTATTCCATGTAATTTGGCAATTCCCGGCAACTTTGCCCTCAACCAAACATACAAGCATAGCTTCGTTATCAGATTTGTTTACCCTATCAAACAATGCCTTTTCGCCTTCTACTGTATATTTGTTGCACTCCTCAGGGTAGCGTAAAATGAAGTCCGTTTCACCTGCTGAAATATAGAGATATTCTAACATCCCTTGAATATCTTCATCCTGCGGACTACGAATTAATGCATTCCTCCCATCCTTGAGTTTATATTCGATGTCTTTAATAATCATAATTTCTCTCCTCAAATTC
>CAMEIT010000048.1 GCA_945918795.1 uncultured Clostridia bacterium
AAACGTAAATTTAATGAGCATCTTGCCGCCATACTCTCGGCGGGAAGATGCTCAAGCTGCAAAGCATTTTAAAGTTTTCGGGCATGGGGACTTTTTCAAAAGTCCCCATAAAAAAAATTCACGTTTTAGCTGTCAATTTAAACACATCGCTTGTTTTACCGATCACGATTACGTGTTCACCGTTTCTGAACACATAATCGGGGCTTGGAGCGGGGTTAATTTCATTTTCATTTTTAACGGCGATGACATTTATGCCATACTTTTTTCGGATATTAAGGTCTTTAAGAGTATAGCCGATCCACGAGGAAGCAACAGGGATTTCGCAAATAGAATATTCGCTTGTCAACTTAATAAAGTCGAAAATATTTTTTGCGTTAAAGCGCACAGCCAGCTTTTCAGCGACTTCCCTTTCAGGATAAACGACCTCATCGGCGCCTATTTTACGGAGCAAGTCAGCTTGAATATCGGTTTTAGCTTTTGAAACGACGAGCTTTGCCCCATTACTTTTAAGCAGGGATGTTATAACGAGCGATGACTCAAAATCATTTCCGATCGTAACAAAGCAAATATCAAAATTATTGACTCCGAGCGACTGTATTACTGCCTCATTTGTGCAATCGCCTATGCTCGTATCCGTATACACCGACGACAAGCTTTCAATGATTGCAGGATTTTCGTCAATTACCATTACATCATTGCCAAGCTCCTGCATTTTTGTTGCCAAATGGCAGCCCAATCTTCCCATTCCGATTATAAGTATAGATTTCAAATCACACCATTCCTTTCATACTACCCTATCAGAATCTTTCCGACAGGTCTTTCAATGGGTATCTGCTTTTCGCGTTCGGAAAGTGTCAGAATAAATGTCAAGCCTCCGATTCTGCCGGCAAACATGAGCAATGCAAGTATGAGCTTTGATGCCGTAGTGAGAAGAGGTGTTATTCCGAGCGTGAGTCCAACCGTACCTATTGCAGATATAACCTCAAACATTATTTCCTTGATTCCAAAAGGTTCAATAGTGCAAATAATCAAGCATGAAATTATAGCCATCATCAGATAAATAAAAGCTATCGAGCTTGCCTCGCGCACTGTATTCTCCTCTATTCTGTAACGAAAAACTCTGACGCTTCTGTCATTTTTCGACGATGCCACACAAGCAAGCAAAAGGAGTGCAAAAGTAGTTGTTTTGATTCCGCCTGCCGTGGAGCCGGGGCTTCCGCCTATAAACATGAGCAAGTTTGTAAGAATATTGCCCGATTCCGAAAGCGTTGTCAGATCAAACGTGTTGAAGCCGGCAGTTCTTGTTGTTACCGACTGGAAAAACGCATACATAACTTTTTGTGCAAACGTCATATCGGCAAAGGCATGATTGTATTCAAACAGCAAGAAAAGTCCTGCGCCGCCGAACACAAGTATGCACGTTGCAGAAAGAACAATTTTGGAATGAAGGCTGTATTTTTTCAGATGTATTCCGAATTTTGCAATGTCGCTCCACACAATGAAGCCTATGCCGCCCGTTATTATGAGCATCATTATAGTCAGATTGACGACAACATTGTTTCCGAAAAGAGTCAGCGATGAGCTCGGCTCAAAATAACCCATCAAGTCAAAGCCCGCATTGCAGAATGCCGATACAGAATGGAATACGGAAAAATATATTCCCCTGCCAACACTTCCCGTTGCAGGAATAAGCTGTGTCGCAAGAAGCACCGCACCGAGAACTTCAAAAATAACGGTACCGAACACAATTCTTTTTATAAGCGAGCCTATGCCCGAAAGCGTAAGATTGCCTGCCGACTGCATTAAAATTTTGCGTTTGCCGAGGCCTATTTTCTGATGCAAAAACATTGAAAGCATTGTCATCAGCGTCATGAAGCCGAGGCCGCCTATCTGTATGAGAATAAGAATAACAACTTGTCCCACCGTTGACCAATGTGAGAACGTATCATAAACCGAAAGACCCGTAACGCAAGTCGAGCTTACCGCAATAAACAGCGCATTTACAAACGGCGTAAAAGAGCCGTCTCTTGATGAAAACGGCATCATCAAAATTATTGTTCCGAGCGCGATAACGCATATAAAGCTTATTGCAATGGTACGCGCCGGAGTCAAATTAAATTCAATTTTTTTCATATTTCCTTATTAAACTTCAGAGCCTTGATCCTGACTGCCCGCCGTATATTGCAAAACGGGCACATCAACGTTTATGCTGTAATACTTGAGCTTTATTCTCGATGTATCAACCTCGTTGCCCTGCTCGTCAATCAAAACAATATTCAAGCTCACCGTAAAGCTTGCATATCTGTCTGTAACATCGATAACCACCTTTGCACCGACAACATTTTTTGAAATCGATTCGCCGCACGTAATGCTCACGTTTTTCGGATAAACGATATTGGGCGTATCAACGTAATATCCGTTTGCGGGTATTCCCTTTGTTTCAAGCTCAATATTAAGCTCCTTTGTTATGAGCTTTTCGATTTTTATATCAACATCGTCAATTTTTGATACCGAAACATTTGCAGGACAACCCATTATCACAGGCGTGAGAGTATATTCCCCTGCATACTTCTGCTCGCTCAAATCAATTACGGCAACCAATTCCGATTCCTTTATTTCATTCATGTCGGAATAGTATCCCTTTAATACGGCGTCAACCTTTACATCGGAAAGCTCTGCTGCCGTCAATGACAGCTCCGACAACGTCTCCTCATTTATGAATTTGACCGGTATATCGGAATAAATTCTCGAAATAGGCGTCTGATCCTGTGTTGTTCCCATATACCACAAAATAATCGCGATTATAAATGAAAGTATGAGCAATAAGGATCTTGAGAAAAACCCTGTGCCCTTTTGCTTTTTATTGTTTTTCGTTTCTGTCATTTGAGTATATTCCTTTCAGAACATTTTTAACATTTTTCTTGTCGGGCACATCGACAGTGAATATTTCAAGAAGCCTCTCTCTGAGACGTTGAACGTCAATATTTCTGAACAGCGTACCGTTTTCGGCAATGGAAATGTAACCTGTTTCCTCCGAAACAACGAGTGCAAGTGCATCGGTAGATTCCGTTATACCTATTGCCGCCCTATGCCTCATTCCGAGCTGGCTTGACAAAAATCTGTTCTGAGTCAACGGAAGCATACAAGCCGCGGCGACTATTCTGTCCTGTCTTATTATAACGGCACCGTCGTGAAGCGGAGCATTATGAGTGAAAATATTACCGAGAAGCTCCTCCGTCACCTTTGCGTCAATCTGAATACCGCTGCTTATATAATCCTGAAGTCCTGTTTTGTTTTCAATTATAATGAGCGCGCCCCAACGTCTTGACGCCATATCCTCGGCAACCGCAACAATGCTGTTTACAATACGCGAAGCATCGGAAGGGGCGGTTCCCGACGTTTTAAGCCCCAGGAATGATAAATGACCGAACTTTTCCAGAACACGCCTCAATTCGGGTTGGAAAATAATTATAATCGCGACGACCCCTACGCTGAGCACATTGCGCAGAATCCAATTTATAGTTGATAAGCCGGCAATATTTGATACCCACGTACAAATAAGCAGTACACATATACCTTTTATTACCTGTGCCGCAGTCGTCTTGACTATGAATTTTAATATCATGTATATAACCACAGTCAACAACGCAATATCCACAATCGTCATTATGACGTTCGGATATACTATATACGGTTCAATATAATGCTTGATGTTCTCAATAAATTCAGCCATAATCCTTATCGTTTATCCGAGAAACGAACAAACTCCCCCGAGAGTATTTTATTTATTTTATCAGCAAATATCTCTTGTGTCAAGTATTTGAGTAGGTTATTTCAAAATAATTACTGATTTTTTGTCATTTATAATCTTTTCGCATCTAAAAAAGAACAGCAACACCACTGCCCGGCATCAGGCATTGGCATTGCTGTTTTGTATCGTTTTTAATCCCAAAATCGCATTCAACATATAACTATCTCCGTTTTGCCGGTTAAACTTTCCGAATCGGAATAATGAATCGATAAAATCCATTATACAAGCAATCTGAAAATCAATACAGCATATGCTCGAGATAATATATATCAAAAAATCTGTATAGCATTATGCACAATACAATTTCAAGCGCCGCCAGTAAAATACCTGCCGAAATGCGCATCCATTTTGTGTTTGGTACGGCTGTCAATATCTGAAGTACAATCAAAGCCGCCATAGCCGCATAATAAGCAAACGCCACATATACCGGAGGGCAAAGAACCAATGTATTTACCGCAAGTATAACGGGAAGCGCAATACTTATCCAAAGGCGTGTTTTCCTCTTTTCGGGGAAAGGCGCAATCAAAGCAACTGCCGCCGCAGCAACAAAACATATAATAAGCACAATCAGATTTATTTGTATTAAGCTTTCTCTTTGCATTAAACTTTCTCCTCAGCCGCATCAAAAAACAAAATTTACCGCTTTCAAACCGCTTTTTCATGTATATTATACTACATACATCATCCAAAATCAAGCACGTTCGCAAATATTTCTCAAAAAGCGCATTACGGTGTTTCATTGTTTATGAAGCACAAGCTTAATATCTGTTATCGAAAATACGTGTTGTTTTTTTCTCGCTTCTCGGCAATTCGCCTATCGTAACGCTCTTGGGCACGATTTTCAAGCCAACCTTTGACTTGAACTGTTCTCCGACCGCACGTTCAACCTCTTCCTTGACGCAATCAGGCGTTCTCTCAAAAAACAGCGTCATTATATCTTTCCCGTCAAGATGATCTATCATAACCTGATATTCACTTGAAACACCGTCTATATTCTTTAATACGTCCTCGATCTGTCCGGGGTAAATATTAACGCCCTTTACCTTTATCATGTCATCGCTTCTGCCTATTATCCTGTCTATTCTCGGGAATTTACAGCCGCACGGACATTTTTCGGGCACTATTCGCGACAAATCATGCGTTCTGTATCGTATGAGAGGTGCGCCCTCCTTTTTGAGCGTCGTAATTACAATTTCTCCTATTTGACCGTCTTCTACATTCTTTCCCGTCTTGGGATCGATTATTTCAAGGAATATGTAATCATCCCAATAGTGCATCGGTGCGTCGGCGGCACAGTTTATGCCTATTCCGGGGCCGTATATTTCCGTCAAGCCGTAAATATCATAAAGCTCCACGCCAAGCTCATCGGCAATTCTCATGCGCATTTTGTCTCCCCATCGTTCCGAGCCTATTACGCCCTTTTTGAGCTTGATTTTGTCGCGTATTCCGCGCTTTGCAATCTCTTCGGCAAGCAAAAGCGCATATGACGACGTTGCACACAAAACAGTGCTTTCAAGGTCTATCATCATTTTCAGCTGTTTGTCCGTATTGCCCGGTCCCATCGGAATAGCCATGGCACCGAGTCTTTCGCAACCGAGCTGAAAGCCTATTCCCGCAGTCCACAATCCGTATCCCGGAGTGATGTGTATTCTGTCTTTATTTGTAATGCCTGCCATTGAGTAACAACGGCTGAACATTTCCGCCCAATCGTCAACATCCTTTTGTGTGTACGGAATTATAATAGGCGTGCCCGTAGTGCCTGACGATGAATGAATCCTCACTATTTTCTCATCGTCAACCGCCTGCACCCCGAGAGGGTATCCCTCTCTGAGTTCTGATTTTTCCGTAAAAGGAAGCTCGCAAAACGAATCCGCCGTTATTGCGTCAATATCTATATCCGCATACTTCTTTTCGTACAGATTCCCCTTGTGTGAAACTGCCGCTTTAAGAGATTTCTTTACAAGCTCGAGCTGTTCATTTTTTATTTTCATGCTTTTTCATTTGCCTCAAACACAAATGCAAAACGTCATTCCTGCCGAAGCAATCCTTTCTCATTGCGTATTTTCCGTCAAAACGGCTCAAATACAATAATATTCTTACCGAAACACATTTTCGGTTCATTACAATTCTTTTGATATGTCTGCACCCATGTCGAGCGCTTTCAGATTTTGTTCGCGGAAAACTGCCTTTGCCGTATTCACAACCGCATTTGCAATATCTTCCTTTGTTATTCCTATGTCACAGTTTACGGTTGCAGCCCCCAGGAGCGCAACATTAAGCGATTTTGCGTTTCCGAGCGTCCTTACTATTTCATCGGCATCAACAACATATGTTTTTATGCCTTTTGTTTTAAGATATTCAAGCATTTCATCCGCATTATACGGCACTTTTGCAAACATATCCGTAACGGGCTTTACCGCCGAGGAGCTTGTAATTATTACTCCGCCCTTTTTGAGATAGCATGCCACTCTTACCGCCTCCGCAGGCTCAAATGCTATTATTACGTCTGCCGTGCCCTTTGGTATCAACGGAGAATTTACGTTTTCCCCTATCCTTACGTGACTTACGACACAGCCGCCCCTTTGTGCCATGCCTATTGTTTCAGCCGTATGCACCGTCAAGCCCTTTGCAAGAGCCGCCGCCGCAATAAGCTTTGAAGCAAGAACCGTTCCCTGTCCGCCTACACCCGAAAGAAGAATATTATACATTGTCTTTATCTTTTGCCTCCTTGTCGGATATTGCCCCTTTTGGACACACCTTTTCACAAAGTCCGCAGCCATAGCAAAGCGTAGGATCGATTTTTATCTTGTTGCCGTTCTTGACAAGTGCCGGACAACCTATTTCATTTACGCACCTCTTACAGCCTATGCAGTTTTTCTCGGCAATTGAAAAACGCTTTTGAGGTTTGAAAAGCGCAATGCACGGCGCTCTGAATATTATGGCAGAAACACCGTCAAAATCCGCCGCACATTTTACGGCGTTTACCGCTTCATCAAGCTCAAACGGATTTACAGTGCGTATATATTTCACACCGATTGCTTCAAGAACCTTCTCTATGCTTACTACCTCAGCCACTTCCCCCGAAGCGCGCTTGCCCGTATTCGGATTCGGCTGATGCCCTGTCATGGCGGTAGTTGAATTGTCGAGTATTACCGATACCATTTTCGTGCCGTTATAGACGGCATTGACTATTCCCACTATTCCCGTATGGAAAAACGTTGAGTCACCCGTAAAGGAAAAGCATACCGTATCGGGTTCGGCGCGCTTTATACCTTGTGCAATCGTAATTCCCGCGCCCATGCAAAGGCACGTGTCAACCATATCCAGAGGCTTTGCATTTCCGAGAGTATAGCACCCTATATCTCCCGCAAAAACAGCCTTTCTGCCCTTCATTGCTTTCTTTACGGCATAAAATGACGCTCTGTGCGGACATCCCGCGCACAGCATAGGCGGTCGAACAGGCAAAGAAATATCCGGTTTTTCAGGTATTTCGGGCTTTTGGGTTCCAAAATAATCCGCAAATATCACTCTTGCCGCCTCAACGCTGTTTTCACCTGCATCGGGCACATTCCCCGTAAGCTTTCCTTTTATCTTAACGTTAAGCTTGTATTTGTAGCAAACGTATATGAGTTCCTTTTCCACAACAGGGTCAAGCTCTTCATACACAAGCACTTCGTCAACGGTTTTGAGATATTTTACCGCAAGCTCCTCCGGGAAAGGATGAGCTGTTACAATTTTCAGAACAGGCGCGCTCAAGCCGTCTATTGCCAATGCCTCTTTGGCGTAAGCATAGCTTACTCCGCTTGCGGCAATTCCGAGTCTGCCTTTGCCCTGCTCGATAGTCTTGCGGTCATACTCGGCCAAAACGCTGCGCAGCTTTCTGTTGCGCTCTTCTATTTTCAGATGATTCAGATACGACGTTCTCGGGAAAATAACCCACCTTGACGTATCCTTTACAAATCCCTCTGCAATATGATTTTCGACATTATCAATATTAACATCTACCGTTGCATAAGCATGGCACACTCTTGTTGTCGGGCGGAAAATTACGGGTGTTGAATATTTTTCCGAAAAATCAAACGCATCCGAGATCATTTCATATGCTTCCTCGGGAGACGTCGGGTCAAAAACGGGCAATTTTGCAAACTGAGCAAAATGCCTCGTGTCCTGCTCCGTCTGAGATGAAATGGGACCCGGGTCATCTGCGACAAGTATTATCATTCCGCCCTTGACTCCGATGTAAGCAAGCGACATGAGAGGGTCAGAAGCAACATTAAGTCCTACCTGCTTCATAGTCACCATACATCTTTTCCCTGCATATGCGGCACCTGCGGCAACCTCGAGAGCAGATTTCTCATTTACGCTCCATTCAACGTAAACATTCTCCGCTTTTTTGCTTTG
Source organism: uncultured Clostridia bacterium (assembly GCA_945918795.1). Lineage (GTDB taxonomy): Bacteria > Bacillota > Clostridia > HGM11327 > HGM11327 > SIG351. The sequence continues at coordinate 8,213 of CAMEIT010000048.1, forward strand.
TTTTAATTTTGCCACGGTCTCAAGCACTTCTGTCGACGGAGTTCCGGGATATCCCGTTACAACCTCGACACCTGCCGCAATAGCGCCGTATGCTATTGCTTCGTTTCCCATGAGAATCTTTTTCATTATTATTTATATCCGCCTTTGCAAAAGCTTACTGCCCGATTTTGCAAAAGCATACCTTCCCTATCAAATTTGAATCGTTTCATCATCTGTCGGACAGCTTCAGAACACGGATTTATTAATTACCGACGCATTCATCATCGCACATTCGATCCGACATATATTTTTTCTATTTTAACATAAATCCCGATATAATGCAATTATTTTTTGTTAATTTGTACTTTTGTGACAAAATGAAAAAAGCGTAAAATATAATTCTACGCTTTTATGAGATACATTTTACTGTTTGCATTTCAGAACAGATGCTATTATATCCACGGCTTCGTCAATGAGCGCTTCCGTATGGCTTGCCATGTAGCTTGTTCTGAGGAGACATTCCGTTGCAGGAGTTGCCGGAGGAAGAACAGGATTTACATAAACACCCGCCTCATAAATTTTCTTTGCTTTTTCAAGAGTATCAAACGTGTCATATGTATAAATCGGAATTATAGGTGTTTCGGACATTCTTATGCTTATGCCCTTCGATATGAAGCTCTGACGTGCGTATGCCGAGATATGCGCAAGATTATCAACAATTTCGGGATGCTTTTCCAAATAGCGCAGTGCGGCAAGCGCAACAGCACAGCTTGCAGGAGTTATTGATGCCGAGAAAATGAACGGACGCGACTTATGCTTAACGTACTCTGCCACTTCCTTGCTTGTCGCCATGTATCCGCCGAGGCTTGCAAGCGATTTGCTGAAAGTGCCCATATAAATATCAACGTCATTCTCGAGCCCGAAATAGCTTGCCGTACCTCTTCCGCCCTCGCCTATTACGCCGAGTGCATGAGCATCGTCAACCATTACTCTTGCGCCGTATTTTTTCGCAAGTCTTACAATTTCGGGAAGATTTGCAATATCGCCGCCCATGCTGAAAACGCCGTCCGTAACTATAAGACATCCGCTTTTTTCCGGAACCTTCATGAGCATCTGCTCAAGCTCTTCCATATCGTTATGCTTATAGCGAAGCATTTTTCCGTAGCTGAGCTTACAGCCGTCATATATGCTTGCATGATTTTCCTTATCGCATATAACATAATCGCCGAGACCGACTATCGCGCTTATTATTCCGAGATTTGACTGAAAACCCGTTGAAAACGTTACAACACCGTCTTTATGAAGAAACTTTGACAACTCATCTTCAAGCTCAAGGTGCATTTCAAGAGTACCGTTCAAAAATCTCGAGCCGGAACAGCCCGAACCGTACTGTTCAAAAGCCTTGATACCTGCTTCGACTATTTCCGGATTTGTTGTCAGGCCGAGATAATTATTTGAGCCGAGCATTATGCGGCGCTTGCCTTCCATGATAACTTCTGTATCCTGTCTTGATTCAAGTGCGTGAAAATAAGGATATATTCCACGCGCTTTTGCTTCGTCAACCTGAGAAGGTTTATAACATTTCTCAAAAATATCCATATCATTACTCTCCTTTTAAATTAACTTCACTGTTCATCTGTAAAAGGATCTCATTGAGAACTCTTTTTGCAGTATCGAATTCTTGATTTGTAAATTTATCTTTTGCGGCATCAATCGCACTTGCAATCGATTTTATATCTTCTTTGTAATATCCCGAAAACTTATCGCTCGTCCTTAAATGAATGGCTCTGCGGTCTGATGAATCCGCAACCTTTTCGATATAGCCCTTTGCAACAAGGCAGTTGACCTTATACGTTGCATTCGGCTGTGATATTCCTATATAGTCCGCAAATTCAGTCACAGTAGGCTCGCCCATCATGTTTATTATATCCGCCGAAAAAGCTTCCGTAGCGCTGAGGCTGCCCGTTTTTTCCTTGATTCCTCCGAACATATACTTATAGCTTAAAAGCTTTATACATCGGAATATTCCAATTATAGTGTCTAACATATGTTTTCAACCCGCAATTTTCGATAAAAAATTTTATATAAAAATATTTATGTATTTATTATACAACCGTAAATGATATTTGTCAATACTTTTGTTCATATTCAGTTCAAATTATTTTATTATATCACTTCAAAAAACGGATGACCAACGGTCGCCCATACGATTTGCAGAACGGTCAATGTTTGCCCTTTTCTTTTGCGGACGACAAACGGTCGCCCATACAATTTGCAGAATGGTCAATGTTTGCTCTTACCGTTTGCGGACGACCAATGGTCGCCCATACAATTTGCAGAATGGTCGATGTTTACACTTACCAATGGTCGTCCGTTTTGTGGCAAAATATTCGTAATTCACCAAACTTTTTTGGCAAAACATTTTTCAATTTCATCACGCACGTAAATATAACGCAAAATCCGCAGATAGACAATTCAATCTGCGGATTAAATAACATTATCGTGAGAGGTCTCCTCAAAACACCCTCTTTTCGATTATTTGATTATAAAAATCACTTGTGCTCTCCGTATACCGTAAGCGGACGACCAATGGGCGCCCCTACTTTTTATAATACGGATTGTCCTTATCATATAATTGAAGAATTGTTTTAACAAAACAGAATGACATTTGCGTTTTGTGACCTATCCATACAATATTTATTTCTCCCATAATATTTGTAGGGGCGACCATCGGTCGTCCGTTTTGTGGCAAAATATTTGTAATTCACCAAACTTTTTTGGCAAAACATTTTTCGATTTCATCACGCACGTAAATATAACGCAAAATCCGCAGATATACAATTCAATCTGCGGATTAAATAACATTATCGTGAGAGGTCTCCTCAAAACACCCTCTTTTCGATTATTTGATTATAAAAATCACTTGTGCTCTCCGTATACCGTAAGCTTGTGCATTGCTCTTGTGCAAACGGTATAGAACAATCTGAGCTCTTTTTTTGTGTCATACCTTTCGGCATCAAACACATATACGGCGTCAAACTCAAGGCCCTTGGCAAGATAAGACGGTATTACAGTGACGGCACTGCTGTAACTGTCGCTGTCCGAAATGACAAGAGAAGCATTGACTCTGTTTTTCATTGCATTATATACATTATTTGCCGAATCGGCATCCTTGCATATTACGCCGACGGAATTCATGCCTCTTGCCTTCACCTCGGCAATACTGTTAATGATGTCATCGATTCTGTCGTCGAATCCGTCAATATTCTTTGTATCGACAGGATCTCCGTGTCTGTCCATATACTCTATCTCTGAATCGGAAATAAGCTCGTTTGCAAACCGGGTGATCTCAAACGTCGAACGGTAGCTCTTTGTAAGCTTGAATATATCAGTCGATTTTCCGAGGCACGAATAAAGAATATTTTCATCATACAGCTGTGCAGTGCAATCAATAGTCTGATTTATGTCGCCCACAAGCGTCATTGAGGCGCGTTCGAATATTTTCTGTATGACGTATATGCCCACAGGCGGTATATCCTGAAATTCATCGACAAAAACAAATCTTATGCTTTCGTCGAATTTTATTCTCTGACCGTCAATTATGCACTTTACAAACAAAAGCGGAAATAAATCCTCCCAATAAAGATTGTTTCTGTTAAAATAATCGGCAGGGTCAAGCATATCCTTGAACGTTTCAAAATCAAAATCCACAAGGTCCTTTATTTGTTCAAAAAATTCGCGTGATCTGTACATATGAGCGTACAAAGATACAGTGTTTACCGTAAACATATTGCGTATTTTTGAATTGACGGGCGAGAATTCTTCATTTATCAGCTTGTTGGCAAGCTCTTCGATCTCCCAGCTGAAAAGATCGGAGTTTTCCGTCTCGATTTCTTTTCTGCGTTTTGCGATTATCTCATCCAATCTTGCCTGAGTGCGAGCTGATATTCTTTTAAGTCTTTGCGAATAGCTCATTCCAGCCCAATCCTGATAATAAAGCTTTTGAATTTCTTCCGCGCTTATTATTATTTGACCGTTATGGGATATAGTCTGCGGATTAAAGTCATTTTTGTCTACAAATGCGGCATATCTTTTCATTATTTCGAGAAAAGTCATGCTGTTCTTGAAGGTCGCACGCTTAATGCGCTTTTTTGCTTTATCCGAGCCGCTTATTATCTGCTCCATAAGCTCGTTGTGACCGTATATATTGAAATTATCCAAAAGCGGTCTGAAAAGCTCCGTCAGCGAAAATATATTCGCTTCCGATTCGCCGAGGTCGGGCAGAACATCGGAAATATAATCCTTGAATATACTGTTTGGCGAAAGTATCAGTATATTTTTTGATTTTATCGTTTCCCTGTATTTATACAGCAAGAATGCTGCTCTGTGCATTGCCACCGATGTTTTGCCGCTTCCCGCCGGTCCGAATACAACGAGATTCTTTGCGGCGTTTCTTCTTATTGCAGAGTTTTGCTCTTTCTGTATGCTCTTTACGATATTGCCCATTTTTTTATCGCGGCTTTCGGACAAAACCTTGCATAACAGCTCATCTTCTATCAAAACGTCCGTATCAAACGCAAAATTGATTTTATCCCTGAATATTCCGAACTGACGTTTTGACAAAAGCTCGCCCTCGATATTGCCTGCCGGACATTCATATGAGCATTTTCCGCTTTCGTACTCATAATAAAGACTGCACACGGGAGCACGCCAGTCGAGAATAAGAAAATCCCCGTCATCGTCGCGCAACGTTGATATTCCTATATAATACTTTTCCGCATTCGGCTCATCGTCCTCTTTGAACTCGATTTTTCCGAAATATGCCGAATCGTACATCTGTCTGAGCACGCGCAGACGCGCATTCATATTGTTATAATGCTGTTCCTCGCTCTCGACAATATCGTTGAATTTGTATATTTCAACCACCTGGTCAAAATCAGCGCCGCCGTTAAGTATCGGAACATCCTCCTTAAAATCCTTATTGGCGTTTATTATGCTTTTGTACTGCGCCTTCAGTCCCGCTTCAAGCTCGGATATTTCGTTATCGATCCGTGAAAATGCTGTCAAGAGATACTTCTGTTCTTTGCTTAATTCGTTTTCGCTTAATGACATTTATTCTTTATCTCCGTCTTTGTTTTTTCTTTCATATTGTTCTTCCTCCAGCTGACGGCGGAATGCCTTTGCGTCATCCTTCATTGAGTGATCCTTTACTTCCTTGAATCGCGCAAGATAATATCCTATATAAAGCGTTACGGGCGGAACAATGCACGGCAGAAACATTATTTCAGGCATAAGGTCCGGGAACGTATTAAAAAGAATTGTAAACGGATTCAGCAAAAAGAGTGCTACTGTTTTTGCCGCGCCGATTTCCGTTGAACCTGCGCCCTCGGAAACTGCAAATATTACTGCCAGCACTTGTATGGCAAACAAAGGCAATGCGGAAATCAATATTTTATTTTTATTGTATTTGCCTGCAACGGAATCACTGTACCCGTCGCAGAACGCAAGATAGCCGTAATACCATATTATAAGCGGCAGCATTATGGTCTGAAACAGTGCTCCGTTCAAAAAATCAATGCCTTCATCAGATTCCAAACCTATTATAACCGAAATAACAAAAAGCATGGCAAGAATCAATACGCTCGTCATTAAATTTGCTCCCACATATTTAATGCTCGCCAGCAATGCACTTTTAATTTCTTTATCACTCAGCTGTTTTTTCTCTGACATACTTGAATCTCCTCAAAAGTAATTAATTTATTATAGCATTTTTGAACGAGTTTTACAACAGCAAATCATGAACATTTTGTGATTTTGTGCAAATATTATTCCCGTCAAAAGCGCTTAACATCAAGCCTATAAAAAAAGCGGCAGTCACAATATATCATGACCGCCGCCCGAATTGCTTTTCCGTTTCCGTAATTATTATTTTATCTTGTCCGCAGACTTATAATTTATCCCTTTTGTATCAACCGTAATCGATGTTACAACCACATCGATAAGCGGTTTTCCGCCGCCTGCGCTCATTGAATCGTCATTGGCAACCTTGCTTATTTCCTCAATTATATCATACCCGGATATTACTTTGCCAAACGCCGCATAATCACCGTCCAGATGCTGAAGCGCTGACTTTGTTCCGGTACAAATAAAGAACTGCGAGCCTGCCGAGTCATAATCAGATGACCTTGCCATTGAAATTACGCCTGCCTCATGCTTTATCGTGTTTTTTGTAAAACCGTTATTTGCAAACTCGCCTTTTATGCTGTAACCTGCATCGCCCGCTGTTGTGCCGTCAGGAGAACCCATTTGTATGCAGAAGCCTTCGCATACTCTGCTTATTATTTGTCCGTTGTAAAATCCCGAATTGGCAAGCTCTATAAAATTACGTACCGTATTCGGTGCTTCATTCGGATACAGCACTATTTCAACTTCGCCGTAGCCCTCTATATTCATCTTCGCAACAGGATAATTTTCTTCCGCCACTTTATTTGCATTGCTTATCGTAAACCACAGCAGAAAAGCTATTGCCACAGCGGCAACAACGGCAAGTGATGTTATAAGTATGATTTTCTTTTGCTTCTTCTTTTTCTCCGCAATAATATACTTTTGTTTTCTGTATTTCTGACTCATGTAAATCTCCTTTTGTTTTTCTTTCTTACTATAATACACTAAAAGTAATAAAAATGCAATACCATTCCGTCTATAATTGTAGCAATTATTTTTTTCGGTCATATTATGCAGTGACACCATTAATAGGAGGATCAATATATGTCATTTTACTCATACAAGAATAAGGGCAACGAAAGAAGCCCCGGACTCGCAGATTTTGAAGCGTTGCAGTGCATTACGGAACGTGTCTGCATACAGGTAAACAAAGTGTACGATTCATGTCTGCAACAGGAAGGCCTTACCGATGTTTCAATACCGCTTTGCAACCTGAACGGCACTGCTCCGTATACATTCATAAGCCTGCGTAATTCAACGTCTCAGGGCGGCCTTGAAAATGTTTCCATAACAAGACTGCAGGACAGACCTAATTTTGCCAGAGTTCAGGCAGATGTCATAATTCCGTTCCAGATACATTATTCCGATTCCACAGGCACCGAATATGTAACAACAGGCAGTACGTCCGTACATAAAGACGTTATTCTTTACGTCCCGGACGACTCTATAATTCCGTATAACCTCGAAGCCGTTGTCGGCGCGATAAGCGTTACCGGCTCGATAAGCTGCGGCTCTGAATGTTGTACTTTGACTGCCGATATATGTATTTCCATTATACTCAAAATAGTCGCAATGGTTGAATTGCTCGTCCCCGCTTTCGGATTCTGCGAGATTCCGCCTTGCGAAGAATTCGCTGAAGAAGCTTGCGATGATTTCTTCTCGTTGCCGCTCTTCCCGCCGCAAATGGAAGATGTTATAAGTAACAACTCTGCCCTCGGCAGCTCTTTCTATAATAGCAAAGCAGAGAAATGATTTTTCTTGGACGCTTTTTCGAAAGCGTCCAAACCCGAAAACTTAACCGGCTTCGCATCTTGTGCATCTTTCCGCCGAGAGTATGGCGAAAAGATGCACATTTACTTTTGCGACTCTATTTAAGTTTTTTACGGCAAGATATTTATATACGGCAGATAACCCCCAAAAAGAAACGAAAAGTAAATGGCAATCTGACTCGACGACCACCGGCGAGGCTGATTGCCTTATACAAAGTTGTTTAAAGTTTCGGTCAAGCCTTTTCAAAGGCTTGGCAGGGTGCGGGGCGGCAGCCCCGGAAGAGAACTTGGCGGGGTTCGGGGCAGCGCCCCGGAAAAGGGCTTGCGGGGTTCGGGCAACGCCCCGGAAAATTCTATTCAAGTGTTTGGAGATACTCTTCGAGGCAATAGCCGTTTTGGAATATTTCTGTGGCTGCCTGAACGCCGACGTATCTATAATGCCACGGTTCGAAGATAATGCCGGTAATATCGGATTTTCCGGACGGGTAACGCAGGATAAAGCCATATTTATAAGAGTTTTTCATGAGCCACTGCTGTGTTTTTGTATTAAGCTGTGATTCGTTAAGGTTCCAGTTTGAGTTTGAGACTATATCAACAGCAAGTCCGAGCTGATGTTCGCTTGTACCGGGGACAGCGGTTCCCTTTGCCGCCAATTTATACGCTTCATCATAAGAATATCCTTGAGCCAAATATTTATTTACAGCGTTATTAAAAAGCTTAGTCTGACCCTCGGCAGTTCTGAATGAAGAGCATATAACGGGGTCATTTCCTGCCGCTTTGCAATCAGCAAGCATTGCTTTAAGTGCATCAGCGCATCTCGAATCCACCTTATGTGAGCCTATTGCCGTCAATGTAATAGTATCAGCGTATCCTTCCGGTATATAGTTCCACGAATTAACAAGAATAAGATTCCACGAATCGGCAGATTGCCCACCCGTAAGCTTAGGTATCTGTTGCTGTTCTTTCAAAACAACATTACAAACAGAGCAGTGACTACCCTCTGTCAAGCCGAATTCCGTATATGTAGGAGCCTTCGCAGGGTCAATTACTTCGGTATGTCCGAGTGGGGCAATCGTTTCCTGCTTAACAAGTATTTCTCCGCATACGCCGCAGTGTTTGCCCTCGGTTAGTCCGCTTTCGGTGCAGTTTGCAGGTTTTGCAGCGTCAATTACTTCGATATGTCCAAGCGGGGCAATCGTTTCCTGCCGAACAAGTATTTCTCCGCATACGCCGCAGTGTTTGCCCTCGGTGAGACCGCTTTCGATGCAGTTTGCAGGTTTTGCAGCGTCAATTACTTCGGTATGTCCAAGCGGGGCAATCGTTTCCTGCCGAACAAGTATTTCTCCGCATACGCC
>CAMEIT010000049.1 GCA_945918795.1 uncultured Clostridia bacterium
GCCGCCGCCCGCCATCGAGCAGAGTTTTTACACCTAATTGGGGATGAAACAGCTTATGGCAGGCGGAGGCGTAGCACTTATCGGAATGACTTTAGTACCGCTTCTGTCCGGATTGTTCAACTAAAGAGCACGGACGGTAAAGCCCCTGCAATATCTGTTGTGGGGGCTTTTGAAAGGAGGAAAACTCGTTGGATTATATTTTTGATAAATTCACCGAATGGATAAAAAACCTTCTTGTCGATGGCATAATGAACAATTTGTCCGGGCTATTTGATAATGTCAATGCAAAGGTTTCAGAAATCAGTACGCAAATAGGTTCTACTCCACAGGCTTGGAACGGTAACATTTTCAATATGATAAAAAACCTGTCGGATAATGTAATTTTGCCAATAGCGGGTGTAATACTTGCTTTGGTAATGACTTTAGAGCTGATACAGCTTATAACCGACAGGAATAATCTACACGATGTTGATACTTGGATGTTTTTCAAATGGATATTCAAGACAGCCTGTGCGGTTCTGGTTGTTTCCCATACTTGGGATTTGGTAATGGGAGTATTTGATGTAGCCCAAAATGTAATAAGCCGTTCGGCCGGTATTATAAACGGTACATTGAATATTGATATTGCTTCACATTTTACAGACCTTGAAACAAGACTGCAACAAAGGATGATAAGGTTCAGACTGATGAACAGGATGCAGATAAGCCCAAGCTCGACCGAAACACAGAAGAAGTTCAAGCAGAAAGTATCTCATTTGCGGTATGTGCGTATTATGGCATTAAAACCGATGAGAACAGCTTCGGATATATTGCTTCGTGGAGCAATGGCAAGGAGCTGTCGGAATTGAAAGCTTCCCTTGAAACAATCAACAAGACCTCAAGTGCTATGATTACCGACATTGATAAACACTATGCCGAAGTCAAAAAAGAACGAGGTCTTGACAATGAGCAGCTTGACCTTGACGAAGCAATGTTTGAAAACAGTATCAATTATTTGTATATACAGAAAACAGCTGATAATGCGTGGGATTATTCTGTTTACGATAAGGAAACATTGAAACTCGTTGATGGCGGTCAGATAGACAATCCTGATATGAAGCTTGAGCAGATTAAGGAGCAGATTATTTCTGAATACGAGGTTAAACTGCCATACGGTGAGCCAATGCCCGACAGTGAGAAAAACAGACTTCTTGACGATATTTCCGAAAAGGCATTATCACAAATGTCTGTGGACTTACCCGATCCCAACATCACATTAGCAGATATGAACGCATACGGATACAGCTATGAAAATATGTTGCCGCTTACAAAGGATATGGCACAGAAGCTGTTTGATATGGATGCGGCAGTGTATATGCTCCACTATGATAATACCGAGTCAATGGTATTGGATACAAGTGAGATTGAAGGGTTTGATGGTATTTTCGGCATAGAAAAAGCAGATTGGGAAGCTGTTAAGGACAATTATCTGAAAAATGCTGAGATGTCTATAGAAGACAACTATGACATGATTGACGGTATTGTAAATAACGGCGATAATAAACACGGGGTTGACGCTCAACCTACGGTGGCAGAGCTTGAAAGTGATGTAAAGGCGGGAAAGCCTATCTCGCTGCTTGACCTTGCGAATGCTATTGAAGCGGAAAGCAAGGACAACAAGCAGCACAAGCTCCAAAAGTCGGCTGATGAAAAGCCCTCGCTTCTTGCAAAACTAAACCGTCCTTTGCCGCAGCAGGACAAAACACAACAAAAATCTAAGGAAAGAGAGATGTAGAGCTATGACAAATTTAACACATGACGAAATGAATCTTCTGTGTATCTATCAGAAGAACACAAGGATAGGAACTATGGATTCCATCACGGTAATGCAACAGTACCTTGAAAAAGATGAAACCGAGCTTGCCCAGATGTCCGACTCGCTTCTGTCAAAACTTGAACAGATGAGCGATGAGGAATTTGATGAGCTTGAGAAGTTCCCTGATTTCAATTACTGATTTTGTATGAAGGAGCGGTTCTGCGGAGCCGCTTTTTTCTTATTATGTATTGATTTTTTGCGATATTCGTTGTATAATCTTATTATACAAATCAGAATTTATAGAGGGATTTCTTATGAACAAAATAAATAAACTAATACTTGGATTGAGCAGTTTAGCATTGGTTGCATATGGAGCATACAAAGGTTTTTCTAATAAAGAGCCTTCAAAATATAGCATCGAGTGGATAAAAAAATTAACAGATAAAGAATGGGAAACGGAAAGAGAAATCATACGTCAAAAGTTTTGCAATCCGAAGTATGATGATGCTACGAGAATTGGGTTTCAGCATTTATTGGGGTTATTTGACAAGGTGAAAAGTGATAGGGATTGGGCTGGCGTAAAGCCACAAGGACCAGCTTATCATAGAGAGCATGGCTATAATATTTATAAACCGTGACTGTATGATAATAAGAAAATTCCCATTTGTCGGTTAGGAAAACATAAAAACAGAATAATATTCAAATTGGAGTAATCGTTACAATGGTTGCTCTTTTTTATTTGCGGAGGTGTAAAGCATCAACTTAACATTCACAACGAATTTTACGGAAAGGAGAATTTTCTATGGCTAATTATCAAGAATTTATGGAGCGAGCCGATACTGATGGCGAATGGATAACCGATGCAAATGCTACTTGCACCGAAGATGGAAGCAAGCATCAAATTTGCTCGGTATGTAACGATACCATTAGAACCGAAACTTTAACTAAGTTTGGACACAATTACAAAGAGAATTTGCCACAAAAGGCTTGCATTGATAAATCCATTGTATACCAATGTCAAAATTGCGGAGATACATATTCAATACAACTTCAAGCAATTTCTGCAAATATTGACTATTGTTATTGGAGCTATGTTGACTCTACTTGTTATGTTCAAGATGTTCTTTCCATCAACGGCATACAAGGTGGATATGGTAAATATACTATCACGATTACGTATACTGATCCAATACGCGAAACGCATGTCTATACATATACAAACGTTGATGATTTGTATACAACCCAATATTTGGGCGGTGCAAGTTGGGGGGCATATTACAGACAATCTTATCCCCCGTTTGTAACCATAGAAATAGCGGATGAACTTGGATTGAAGACTACTTACACAGCATATTTTCCAACATTAGATGCATCGTATTATAATAGTGGATATAACTATTATTCACAGGAGGTAAGTGCTGATGTATTGACGGAAACACCTCATAATTATTCTGTTCAGTATATATCCCCTACTAAAAATTCAAGCGGATACACCGCCTTTACTTGTAGCGATTGTGGTCATTCCAAAAACGAGCAGTGGGAAAATATAAGTATAGATTTGAACTACTTTTCGAATGAATATGGAATGTATGGATTAACAATAAATAATGTTAGTGGTGGAGCAATCAAATATCAAGATGGCGTTAGAGTTAAAAATAACTACACCATTTCTATTGTAAATATTGCGATGGGATATGTAGTAAATTCTGGATACATCAGTGAGGAAACAGGCACATTTAGTACAAATAGTTATATTGTTAGTACATATTCCAAATACAACATAATTGTTAGTGATGGCTACAGTACCTATGTTTTTTCTACCGATTACAATTACCAATATCCTGTTTTGAGAAATCACATTGTTGCTCAAGACGATAATATTATACGTTTTAGCGTTAACTATGATCGTCATGATAGTTACGATTTATATAGACTTCGAATCGATTCTATATATGGCGGAAATACCGAAAACGGAGTTGAAAATTCATATACTATAACAGTTAAAAATCTTTCAGATAATAGTATAAAGACATATACCGATATCAAAGAGTTTTCAGGAATTGCTGTTAGCTCGTCGTATTCCAGTTACAGTAATCAAAAATACGAAATTACTATTAGCGATGGAACATATACATATATTTATACCACGAGCATTGGAAATTCAACGCCGCAATTAAAAACATAATTTTTTTGCTAATACCTATTGGGGGTATGTTGCCTTATCTTTACTAGGTGCAACCATTATGAAAAAATGCACCCAAAAAAATGGTATCAAAATTGGTTATCTTACACATATCGAGTGTTCATAACGGATTTATGAACACTCTTTTTATTTTCAAATCCATTATAAACACTTGCACTACAAACGGCGATTGCTATCGAAAGATTCCGTTTATGATACAGTAATTGGCTTCTTTGTGATTGATAACGCAACAGGTAAAATCATTTATTTGCAATTACAATAATATTGAGATTTAACATATTAGCTGACAATTCACAATCGTGCATTCTTTATATGTATTTATAAAAACAGGGACTGTCACAATCAACAGCCCCCGGTTATTCATTTATTTTATATGCTTTAATGTCAGTTTTACTCTGTCTGAAATTTTTACCGTTCCTACACCGAATATAGATGTGTGCAGAGTATCGTTTATAGGCTTTTTCCAAGCCTCATCTATGCTGTCTATACCGTTTGCCATACCGAGTACAGAGCCTATTGTTGCGCCGTTGCAATCAGTGTCAAAGCCGGTTTCAACTGCCATACAAATAGACTTCCCGAAATCACCGCCTCCGTAAAGCAGGCCGGCAACAACAATCATAGCGTTTGATATGGTATGACACCAATCGTGAGATATTCCTTCATTAAAACGCTTGTGAATGGCGGCAAAGCAGTCTTTTTGTGACACACCATTTTCGTAGTCTGACAAAACACCGGCAAGAGCTTCATAAAGCCTTGAGGTGTAAGGTATCTGTGCGAGACCGCCCAATACAATATCCTTGATATTATCTGTGCAAGCTGCAACGGCAAGCATTGCCGCGACAAGCATTTCACCGTATATACCGTTTTTAACGTGGGAAATAGATGCGTCACGGAATGCCATTTCGGCAGCCAATTCGGGATTGCCCGGATTGATGTAACCGAAATAGTCTCCGCGAATCTGCGCGCCAATCCATTCACGGTACGGATTTTTATATCTTGCGGATTCCGGCGGCTCAAAGCCTTTAACAAAGTTACAGAATGCCACACGCTCGGCAGTACAATACGAATCCTTGCTTTGCAAAGCAAGCCATATGCTCGAGACGTCGTAAGATGTAAAATCTCTGCCGTATCTTTCGATGAGTCGCTGTGCAAGCACTGTATAATTTGTATCATCGTCTACCGGCATACCGTCTACCTTATCCGCATAACATCTGTTTGCAAATCGGTAGTTGTATTTATTCAATATTTCATCATTCAGATCACTATACAGAATGTATCTGTGCATTGGATAATTGCCCGTTTCCTCGAGGAATGGAATCAGTTCGTCGGTTCTGATGCCTTCAACCGTTTTGCCCAAAAGACATCCGCAAATTCTGCCTACCCAGGCTCCGTGAATCTTGCTTTCCAATGCTTCTTTGTCGACAGCCTTCAAGGGTTGAGCGCTTTTCCTTAAATTTCTTATTTCATCAAGTGTGGACGGCTCAATATATTTATAGTTTTCGGCTGTTTCGGCATTCATTACGATGTCAAACAGAATATCTCCCAATTTTTCTTTCGTTTCATTCTTCGGGAGCTTTGATACTGCGGCAAAGAGATCCGCGTATTGCGATAAGTTCAAGCCTTCTTCCGTTGACTGCCGATACTCGGTGAGCAAGTTGGAAGAATAGGATTCCCAGTCGTGTATGTTCGCATATTTCGGTTTCAAGGATTTGTTGAATTTCAGTTCTTCCGTGGTGCGTGTATCACTGTCAAGCACGAGAGCATCGATTGAAATATCAAAATATTTAGCTATTTTAATTATCTTTTCGAGCTCCGGCAAAGCAACGCCGCTTTCCCATTTCTGCACCGCCTGTCTTGAAACGCCAAACAGTTCGGCAAACTGTTCTTGTGACATATGCACATCCGTTCGCAGTTTTTTTATAATATTAACTATATTCATATCGTTCACCTCCAATTATCGGTATTTTAATTATATCACATCATACAAATTCGAGCAACCAACCTCAAAGTGCCGTTTTGACAACCGCAGGTTGACAAATTTATCGATGCGCCTTCAAAATACCGCTTAAAACCATAAAGAAATTATTGACAAAAAATATCTTTGATGTTAAAATGAATTTAGTATGGCATTAAAATGAATTATTTCTTTTTCCACTTCTAATCGGCAATTTGCAAGAGGACAGTGCTCAACGCATTGCATTGGTATAAACCGTGCTTACGGATTTTCAAATAGGAGGGTGCTTATATGACTGTATATAATTATTGGAATGCCGAATTGTTTTATATAGTTCAGCTTCTTGTTATCTCTGTATTTATTCTTTTGGTTTTTGCCGCTTTGATTATATTTACAGGTGCGCTTATTTTGAGCATAAAGCAATATAAAAACCAAAAGAAAAAAGACGGAGAATTATATGCCGATAATTATAAGACAGCACTTATTATTATAGTTGGACTTGTTATTTTGTGTGTGGCTATACACGGGCTTGCACCTGATTTTAAGGAAAAAGGACGCGATATAACTTGTCTTGCAAAAGAAGATTATATAACCGTTGAGGGCGATATTTCGGTTGATGAGGCGGTTTTGCATAGAAGGGATCAGTATAATTCAGGATATAGGATAGTGCTTACTGTCGGTGACTTAACACTGAAACCGGATAACTATTTCAGTGCCGAAGCATACAATAAGCTTTGTTCTATGGAAAAAGCAAAGGTGAGCTACATTGTTGACGGGGAAGATGCGAATGTATATGATGTGTATAGCGTAAAAAATAACACGGGTTATTTATGGACAACCGACAGCACGGTTCTGTTGATTGCCGAGGACGGAGAATAATTTCAAGATTAGATGAAGTATTGTCTGTAAAATAATTTTTACACGCTCAAATGAAAAGAACATATAGGAGAAAATCAGTTAATGAACAGTTTATTGGAGCTGATATGCTTTACTTTTGTGATTTTATTTTTCAAAAGCGTATTTTGGGGAAGAAGAATCAGGCACGAAATAGAATGTAACGAATATCACAAGGATAAGGACAGATATATCTCCGAGATCATGCTGAAATTCAATTATCTGTACCTACGCCGCAAAAAATATATAAGCAATTTGAATTTTTACGGGAATCTGCTTACTTTTATATGGGCTGTCATATATTTTTTCAGCGGCATTGTTTATCTGTACATATATAAATCCGTTTTCGGCGAAATAATATACTATACCAATATTGCATTTATCGTGATATTGTGTCTGGTGGGATTATGCTATTCTGTTTTAAGTAAGCCGAGAAAAGACTCAAGGTTTTACAAGCGGGATTTAATAAGCCGAATAATTATATTGATTTGCTTGGCGATAGCGGCTGTGTTATTGATTGAAAAAATAATAATGAGTTAGTTTTGTTTGTAACGCCGGCATAATGCAATATGAGTATAAATGCTGAGATAGCTCTGTATTATATCTTGGGTTCGTTTGCAAACAAACACATCATGAAATAATGATACTGAATTACAAATTAATGCTTGACACCATTTAGGAGGTTTACTTCACATGAATCCGCAAATAAGCTTTATCATGTCAGATTCGGATGAAAAAGAATTTGTTGATTTTATATACAAAAATGATTGCACATTATTAAAGACGGTTTTATTTGAAAACGAGAAGCCGGGTGACCTGTGCGAATGCAAAGATGTTTATTCATGCTATTACCATATTGCGGATAAAAACTATAAGGCAGACTATGAATACACCCAAACGGAATTTGAAGTAACAAATGTCAATGTTAAGGCATTTGTAGCATTGGATGAGGATTTCGCACCTAAGCCTGTAATTGAATTTATAAGAGGCAGATTTAATATTTCAGTAGGCAGATTGTATGTCAATGCAGATAGGATGTCGCCTGAGGATAAAGAATTTGTTATGAGCAAATATAAAGTATTCAAGAAGTGGATAAAGAAAAATTCGAATCATGTGGCAAGAATGGGCTTGTTTTACAATGTTTATTTTTTACCGGGAGCAACACAAGAATACATGGAAAACGGTTGTCCTTTGTTGCCTTGACGAATTTTTGCAAAAAACTTTAGTTCGAGCAAGATAAAAACAAATTTCATACATAGGGACGACCGGTGGTTGCCCCCACAATTTTAGAGTTGCACATCAATTTTTCGGAAAAATACAAATTATGTGTGTGCATGATTTTTTATGAATGGCTTGTGCCCGAAATTACTTTCTCTTATGGATGTTATTTCTATCCGCAGATTGTGTTGTTTATTTGCGGATTTTGCATTATCAATAATATAAGTTATGAAAAAAGACAAGGAATTGCCGAACCGAGAATGAAATCGTTATTATTTGGAAGTATGTAGGGGCGACCATTGGTCGCCCGCAAAACACAGATTTGTCACAATTCGGACGACCGGTGGTCGCCCCTACAATTTTAGAGTTGCACATCAATTTTCGGAAAAATACAAATCATGTATGTGCCCGATTTTTTATTCTACTTAATGAAAGGCTTATTTCTGAAAACGCTTTTCACGCAGTATCCGTCATTGTAATTCAACTCGTGAGCAAAGAGGAACAGTGCAATGATTAAATGTGATGGTCTTGTGTAATAAAGCGTTTCGGATTTTCCGTCTATTTCTATATCATTTTTAGTTAAAAGCTTAAGCGACATGAGGTCGTTTAATACTGCATCAACATCTTCCGATTTGATTGCACACTCTTTTGCCAATACATCCGCTTCGAATACATAATTTGCTTCATTCCGATGAATAAAGAGAACGGCTTTCATGGTATCGGGTGAAGAAAGCATCGCAAATATTTTCCGCATTTCTTCGCCGTCTGATATAACTTCGGAAAGCTTGTCATTGTATTCCGGAAAGACAGCGAAGAACGGGGAAGGTCCGTTTGAAGCATAAGTAAATCCGTAATCGTTCAATATATACGATGATTTACCGTTTTTAATTACTCTGTCAAGAGAAAACATATCATCAAGATACAGCCGGGCTCCAAACAGTCCTCTTTCAATTTGCCAGCATATATCGTGTGCGACGTGGAACTGCTGTTCTTTCGACGTGTTTGATAAAAGATTGCCTATGCGCATCGAGATGTCTTTCATGGTATATACATTATTGTCAAACAATACGTCGAGGGATACGTCAAGCGCATTTGCGATAGGCACAAGCAGTGCGCCGTCAGGATATGTTTCGCTCGTCTCCCATTTTGAAACCGCCTGCGCGGATACACCTAAAATATTTGCCAACTGTTCCTGCGTCATATTCTTTTTAACGCGGAGATTCTTTAAATTTTGGGATAAACTCATGCTTTTTTTGCTCCTATCATTTTACTATTGCGATAATAATTGTAATTATATCCGTTGATGCCGAAGATGCCGAACATTCTCACATAAGCAAGAGAAATTATAGAGAGAATCAAGCCGTCACCGGATGACACATAAACAGTAACCTCACCTGTTACAAGATGAGCTGTCAATTTACTACAAACTCCGAAATTGCAGGATTTCTCCAGCACTTCAGTTGTTTTATCGAGGGACACCATAGCGTTTTTTGCCATGTATTCAGCTGTAAAGCTGTCAGAGCAATTACTTGAGTGAATAAATGACATGATTTTTATTACATCCGCATCTGCGAGGAAGCCGAGTAGTTCGATTATGCGCTTCTGTTTTTCCTCATCGAAAAGCCATGCAAAATTTGCTTTGTTGCGAAACTGCGTCACGGCAATATTAACATCATCCGAGCAGACGGCATAGGAAAACAATTCGGGCACAGCTATACTATACCTTGGGAATTCGTCTGTTTGCGGAGGAATTATTTCCTCGACATTATCACAGTCAAAACCTGCCGCATCGTAGCTTGCAGGGAATATTGCTTTGATTATTTCAAATATTTTGTAGGTTGTCTGTTGCCTGTCAAGGCCTTTGAATTCATTTGCGATAACTTGCCTTGTTCCTTTTCGTTCACCTGCAAGACCGAGCAATGTGTCTGTACTTACATTATAATATTTTGCAAGCTCTGCGAGTATTGAAATATCGGGGGCAGATGATCCGCTTTCCCACTTTGAAACTGTTTTGTTTGATACTTCAAGAGCCATTGCAACCTCTTCCTGCGTTACGCCCTTTTCTTTTCTGAGTTCAGAAAGCTTGGTCGAAATATTAATTTCATTCATATGATTTACCTCACAAATAATTCAAGTCCCGGTACTTGTGATTTTATTATACACGAAACCGTTGGTAGAGTCAATAGAACATAAATTGCATATTTCTCCGAAAAAGAGAATTATCACGCTCAAAATTAATCGACGGTTGCAAAAAAGCAGGAGCTTTCAGGCAACACAGCGTTGTTTTTTATATTTATGTATTTAATTGACATAACACGGCATTTATGATACAATTTAGTATCCGATATGCGTCAACAGCCTTTTATGTTGCAGGCTTCCCGCTTAAAGAAAAATCAGACGAGAAAGGAGCGATTGCCATGGACAAATCCGTTAAAAAAGGTATTTTTCTTGCGATATTGGCGGCAGGTCTTTATGCAATAAGCTCCCCACTTTCAAAATTACTGCTCGATTATATGCCGCCGACGTTAATGGCAGGCTTTCTTTATATCGGTGCAGGCGTCGGAATGAGTGTAATTGCATTTATCCGCAAAACAAGAGCTGCAAGCAAAAAAGAAATGCGGCTGACAAAATCTGAATTGCCGTATACGATAGCAATGATTTTGCTTGATATTGCCGCTCCGATTTTTCTTTTGGTAGGTTTGAAATCCACAACGGCTGCCGGCGCATCTTTGTTGAACAATTTTGAAATCGTTGCGACAGCTGTAATTGCTCTCATGCTTTTCAAAGAGAAAATAAGTCCTCGCTTGAGGGGAGGGATTTTATTTGTCACATTGTCATGCGCTCTTCTTTCGTTTGAGGATATTTCAAGCCTTTCTTTTTCTTACGGCTCATTATTTATTCTTCTTGCCTGCGTTTGCTGGGGCTTTGAAAATAATTGCACAAGAAAAATTTCTTCCAAGGACCCCATGCAGATAGTTTTATTGAAAGGGATTTTTTCCGGAATCGGCTCTGTAATAATAGGTCTTTGCATCAATGAGCACTTGACTGTGCTTTGGAGCGTTTTTGCCGTTCTCGGCGTCGGCTTTGTATCGTACGGATTGAGCATATTTTTCTATGTATACGCACAACGATTGCTCGGCGCGGCAAGAACAAGCGTATACTACGCTGTTGCTCCGTTTATAGGTACGCTGTTATCGCTCGTTGTTTTTCGGGAGCTTCCGCATTATACATACTTCATTGCTCTCGGACTTATGATTTTAGGTGCATGGCTCTGTTCAAGCGATACACCTTTGTTTAAGAAAAGAGCGCTTCAGTAAAATTGATTTTGTAACACTTGCCGCATTTGCCCCATTTGTGTGCAGAATATTGAAAAAAACGTATATTTGTGATATAATTTATCCATACATTGTAGCTTTCGACAAAGATTTAATTGAAGCAAAATCTCAATTATCATTTTTCGAGACAAATTAATTTACAGCGAATTATAAGCTTCACATAATACAAGGAGGATTCTTTTATGATTCAGTTCAGAGACGGCTTTTATGCCGACGTGCGAACAGAGGATCGCAGTCGCACATTTATTTCTTATCAAGCCGGTATGTTGGAGGAAATGAAAACACGTGTTGAACGTCGGGCATTTATCAGGGTATATGACGGCAAGATGTGGTATTACGCTTCCGTGACGGATTTGGATAATCTGCAAAAGACGCTTGACGGTCTGTATGATGCCGCAACTCCAAACGATAAGATTGCCGAGGACCCTATTGTTCGTCGTTTTGAATGCAACCGTGATACGGTGATGTGCTTTAAGGATTGTTCCGTGCGCGATATTCCCACAAAGGATAAGCAAGCGCTTTTGCTTTCGTACCTTCCTTTGCTCTCGGAGGATGCCTGCATCACAATGCCGCAGGGCGCATATATTGACCGCAACAGTCTGTTCCATTTTCAGTCAAGCTTAGGCGCGGATATTTCTTTTGATTATCAAACGTGCGGAATTACGTTTTCTTGCAGTATGGCAGAGGGCGAAAAGAAGTTCATGGGTCACTGGCAAAAGGGTGCAACACGCTTTGACGAATTGAAAGGGCTGGAAGATATAATTCGTGCCGCTGTGGTAGAGCAGACGTCTTTCATGCGCAATTCAGTACCTGTTGTGCCCGGTAAGTACCCCGTAGTGCTTGCACCTGAAGCCGCGGGCGTTTTTGCACACGAATCCTTCGGTCATAAATCAGAATCTGACTTTATGCTCTCCGACGAATCAATGCGCAACGAGTGGCAGCTCGGCAAAACCGTAGGCTCGCCGATTCTGTCTATTGCCGAGTGCGGCTCTGTACCGGGATGCGGCTATGTGCCATATGATGACGAGGGCACACGTGCACGCAAGAATTATCTGATTAAAAACGGCGTATTGGCAGGACGCTTGCACAACGCGCAGACTGCCGCCGCATTAAACGAGGATTTGACAGGCAATGCACGTGCTATCGACTGCACATTTGAACCTATCGTTCGCATGACAAATACATATATTGAGGGCGGCGATCTTGATTTTGATGAGCTTGTTGCACCTATTAAAAAGGGATACTTTATCAAAACGATCAAGCATGGAAGCGGCATGAGCACATTTACAATTGCTCCGAGTCTTGCTTATGAAATTATCGACGGCAAGCTCGGCAATCCTGTACAAATCAGCGTGCTGACAGGTTCCGTATTTGAAACGCTCGGTCTGATTGACGGCTTGACACGTGATGTACATATGCTGTCATTTGTTACAGGCGGTTGCGGCAAGCTTGAGCAGGCAAACCTGCCTGTCGGATTCGGCGGACCTTATGTTCGTGTTTCGTCTATGAATGTTCAATAAGGAGGATTGACTATGGAAAAAGAATTTTTGACAAAAACGAGCCGTTCCGTTACGCTTAACGTTACAGGCGGCAAAATAGACAGCTTCCGTGAACAGGAAGAAACGATAGCTACCGTTCGTGTATATGAAAATAATTGTATAGGTGTTGCCGGTTGCTTGGGTACGCCCGATGAAAAGGCGTTGACAGACAAAGCCACAGAAGCTCTCGAGCTGAAAATCCCATATCCGTGCAATTTGGATGGTGCGCTGGAAAAAGAAGATCTGCACGAAGAAGAAATCATTCCCGTTCCCGAGTTGATTCCGACAATGCAAGCCTTTCTGGATCGCCTGGGTGAAGCTTGCCCTCGTTTTGCCTTTTCAAATAAAATCAGTCTGTCTTATAATAAAACAGAGTATCGCAATTCACTCGGACGTCACCTGACAAGCTCCGGTCGGAATTTGAGCATTCAGCTGATCGCGCAAAACCGCGGCTCGGGCAATTTGTTTGACACTGCTTTCATGTATGACGGCAATCATTTTGATGCAGATGCGTTGCTTGCGCAGTTCAAAAGGGATTATGATGCGTACTATGTGCCTGCTGACATTGAACCGGGACGTTATCCCGTGCTTTTGGAGACATCCGATTTGTTCGGCACTTTCTTGAGACACTTTGTTGCCGAAATGTATGTTTCGGGTGCATCACTCGTCAGTGGTAAGCTGGGGCAAAAAGTATTTTCGGAAAAGCTCTCATTCAGAAACGATATGAATCCCGCTACAAATCCGGGAGTATGCTTCTTTGACGATGAGGGCTGTGTGGCACCCGATTTGCGTCCTACATTGATTGACAAGGGAACATTGACCTGCCTTTTGACTTCCAAGAAATCATCGAGCAAATTCGGTCTGCCGAACCTCGGTACGGCAAATGCCGCTTATGACGGTGTGCCGGGCCTCGGTTTCAACCGTTTTTATGTAGACCCAACTGCCAAGTCTTTGAAAGAACTTGTTCCCGGAAAGGCTGTGTATGTTGTAATGGCTTCGGGCGGAGATACGACACCGGGCGGTCATTTTGCAACACCGGTACAAATGGCTTATCTTGTGGAAGACGGTAAGCTCGTCGGACGTTTACCGGAGCTGAATATAGGCGGCAACTTCTTTGATATGCTTGGTAATGATTACATCGGAGCAGTCAGTGGCGATTTACATCCGGACAGAATACTTTGCGCAGTAAATATGGATGTAAATAAATAATTGTCGAATATATTTATATAGATACAATTATTTAAAAACGAAAAGGGCAGAGAGCACAAAAAGGCTTTCTGCCTTTATTTTGTATTACCAAATATCCCGAATGTAGGGACGAGTGAATAGTGAAAAAATAAAATCCCGAACGCTTACGCATTCGGGATTTTTGGCGGAGAGAGAGGGATTTGAACCCTCGCACGGGGATACCGTCTACCGGTGTTCGAAGCCGGACCCTTAAGCCGCTTGGGTATCTCTCCGTATTTATCGTTTGCGCCTGAAAAACTCAGACATCAAATTTCTGCAATCTTCTTCCAAAACTCCGCTGACAACTGTTACTTTATGATTAAAGCTTGATTCATTGAGCAAATTATATATTGTTCCACAGCAACCTGCTTTATCATCAGCCGCGCCAAATACAACAGAGTTTATTCTTGCCTGAACCGCGGCACCCGCGCACATAGGGCAGGGTTCTATTGTAACATACAAATCACAACGGTGCAACCGCCAACCGCCCAGATAAGCCGCCGCCGCACGCATAGCAAGAATTTCGGCATGTGCAGTCGGGTCATGCAACTGCTCTCTCATATTGTGAGCCCTTGCAATGATTCTGCCGTCACACACAACAACCGCACCTATCGGAACTTCATCTTCATCAAAAGCTTTGCGAGCCTCATCAAGTGCAGCTCTCATAAAAAACTCTCTCACATCAAATCAGATTCCTTTCGGCAAAGACCGCTTTGCATATTGGCTTGTATATTTTATCATACTATCCCCAAAAAGTCAATGGGGTAAGTTGTAAAAATTATTGAAGTGCCAATTCACAAAACAGTTAGAGCGGACTTTGACTGTCAATTATCGTTCATTTATTTTTCTGCCAAAATATTCGCAATATTACGTTTTACATCTCATAAAATGATTGACACGGCGGGGAATTTGTATTATAATTAATGTAACAATTAGTTTAGAGCTTGAACTATCGGAGGCAATATGTTTATAAGATATTTTCAGAAGGGCTTCAACTATTCACAAGACGGCCCGGGCAATCGCCTGGTATATCATCTGCACGGATGCAATTTTCATTGCCCGTGGTGCTCAAATCCCGAGGGAATGGATGTAAATCATACATACAGCGCTTTCCCGGTCACGAAGGTCGATGTTGACGCCATGTATGACGAAATAATGTCCTGCCGTCCAATGTTCTTTGACGGAGGCGGCGTTACGTTTACGGGAGGCGAGGTAACGCTCCAGCTTGATGCATTATCGGAGCTTTTGAAAATGCTGAAAAACAGCGGAATCAATACAGCTATCGAAACAAATGCCGAGCACATAAGGCTTGCCGAAATTTTCCCGTTTCTCAGCCATTTGATAATGGATCTAAAAACTGCCGACGCCGAGAAGCTTTACTCGGTTACGGGCGGAAAACTTCAAAATATACTCGATAATCTGAAAATCGCTTCCGATTCTGTTGATACGCTTGTACATATACCGATAATACACGGCTTCAATGACGGTGATGAAGATATAAAGAAATTCACCGAGACTTTGACGCCTTATAATAATAAAATTAAAGTTGAACTGCTGGCATATCATGAGTACGGAAAAGATAAATGGAAGAAATGCGGTCTTGAATACACTATGACAGATGCTTTTGTGCCTGCCGCACGCATGAAAGAAATAACGGCTCAATTCAAATCAGCAGGAATAAATATAATCAGAACATAAAACAGGAGGTTATTTGATATGGCATATTCACCGGAAAAAATTACGGATATGGCTAAGGCGCTCTTCAAAGAAGAACGCAGTATAAATCGTCTTGACGGGTGGTTTTTTACAAAAGAAATTCAGATCAAGTATGAAAATGAAGCAAAGAATCTTTCCAAGATGCGCCGCGCGGCATATTTGCTGAAAAAGGTTGCTGAGGAGCTTCCTATTTATATAAGCGAAAACAGCATATTTGCAGGAACACAGCGTGACGCGTTTGCGCGCAGTTATGCACTTATCAACCCGTCATTCAGGGTTGAAACTTTCTCGGGATACTGTGACCCTACGGCTGTATTCAATGATATAGATCCAAATGACGAAATAACAAAGGAGCGCATCGACGCAGTACGCGCACACGACAGAGAAACGGATTACTCAAAAAGCTTGTCTGAGGTTTACGCTTCGGCTGAAAACTATACAAAAGAAGTTGCTTTCTTTATCGAGCAGGTAACGGGACATGTCATACCCGACATGAGGCACGCACTCAAGGTAGGCGTTAACGGAATGATTCAAGAAATCAAGGAGAACATGACAAAAACCGATGATGCCGAGCGTATTGACGCATATGAGGCAATGCTTGATTCTCTTGAAGCGGTGCTCATTCTTGCGAACCGTTACAGACAAATCGCGCTCGACAAATCAAACGGCGAAAACGGTGAGCAGTTCAAAAGAATTGCAGACGCACTTGCAAATGTACCTGCAAACGGCGCGAACGGATTGTTTGAGGCATTACAGAGCTTTATGCTTTTGTGGCAGGTTATGTGCATAGAGCAGTCGCCGAACCCGTTTGCATTCTCGGTAGGCAACGCAGACAGAATATTTGAGCCGTATCGTGCGGCAGATAATCTTTCTCGCGAAGAAACAGCGGCATTGTTCAAGCATTTCCTTGTTTTCTTTAACGTTGCGGACCGCAGCTGGGCAATATCGCAAAACCTTATAGTCGGCGGCAAGGATGTAAACGGAAACGACCTTACAAATCCTTGTTCATA
>CAMEIT010000050.1 GCA_945918795.1 uncultured Clostridia bacterium
GATTTCACTGCCGTCTATAAATTCCTCGGCAATTACTTTTCTGTCAAACCTGAAAGCTTCATTTACGGCGTCGATAAGCTCTTTGCGCGTTTTTGCTTTGCTTATTCCGACGCTTGAACCCATATTTGCAGGCTTTACGAATATCGGATAGCCGAGCTCTGCTTCAAAACGTTCTGCAATTTCAGCACTGTTTGATTCCCAATCCGGTTTGTCCGCACTTGAAAATTTGCATTGAGGAATACCTGCGTATCCGCAGACCTGTTTTGCTACTATTTTATCCATTGTAACAGCAGAGGACATTACTCCGGAACCGACGTACGGTATACCTGCAAGCTCAAGAACGCTTTGTATTGTGCCATCCTCGGCATATGTTCCGTGCATGACGGGGAATACAACGTCTAACTTATGTATTTTTTCGGGCGCACTTAAACAAAAATATCCTTTATATGACGGATCGGGTGGAAGCACTATTGGTTCGGAATTGCTTTCCCAATTTTCAATATCGTCGGCGTTACCATTGTAAAGCTTCCAATTCCCGTTTCTGGTTATTCCTATGAGGTGAATATTGTATTTGTCTGAGCTGATGTGTTTTATGACGGACTTGGCAGACTGAACAGACACGTCATGTTCATTTGAACGTCCACCGAATAATATTGCGGCATTTAATTTGGACATATGATACAAACCTCTTTTCTGTTTATCGAGGGAGACAAACAAATGCCTCCCGCGATAATTTTAATCAACTATTATATTATACTACAAAGTCTCCGTTTTCGGTAGATAATATTTTAAATATTTTTACCTGTTTTTGAGTATTGGC
The DNA here is from genome assembly GCA_945918795.1 of uncultured Clostridia bacterium. GTDB lineage: Bacteria > Bacillota > Clostridia > HGM11327 > HGM11327 > SIG351. The sequence goes on from CAMEIT010000050.1 coordinate 821, forward strand.
ATCAAAGTAAATTATATACGTTTCGTCATTCAGCTTGCACCTGAATTCATAGCAGAGAATTTCGTTCTCACCCTCGGTCGGTATAACAGCCATGCCGCATTGAGTTACCTTCAGGGCAGACGAGAGAAGTGCCTTTGTGCTGTCGAGCGAATAATCCGAATTTGCGGACAACTCTCTTTGCTTGTTGTGGTTTGCGTAATATGACATTCCTTCAAAACCGTTTACGGTGCTGTTGCACATATCGACTCTCACCTTGACCATATCCGGATAAATAAGAGTATCGTCCTGACAGTAAACGAAGTTAATTGTTGCATTGCCGTTTGATATTTGGCAATACTGTGCCTTCATGTTTTCGTAGCCGTTTGCCGTGAGAAATTTCTCCGCAACCTTTATTGCTTCTTCACGGCTGATTTTTTCTTCACAGCTCTGTCCGCTGTTTATAAATGATACGACGGTTCCCGATTTTTTCGCTATGCTTCCGTAAACATATTCGCCGTCCTTTTCAAGCGTCACGCACCATGTGTCTATAAGACCTGTGCATTCGCTTGTTTCGTATACATTGCAGCTTCCGTCTGCTTTTATGAACTTCTTGAATATATTGCAAGCTTCATCTTCTGTTACCTCTTTGTTTTGAGGCTCCTCGATTTTTTTGTTTACAACGGAATCCGAGAACGGTCCGTCATAAATGAGCGTAGGATATTCTATGCTTTCCGTCTGTATGGACTCGATCGTTGATGAAAATACATTATCGAGCATATCAAATTCGCTTATGTTGTTAGCCATAAGCTCTGACCATTCCATAGGAGATGTTTTGAGCTTTTCACCAAGCTCACTCAGTGCTTTGTTTACGGCGCTTACAGACTTTTGCAGAGCACTTATATTATCCGAACATTCCGCAGACGGAATACCGCCTCCTGCCGACATGAACAGCATATATTTTGAATAGTCGGATACCTGATTGAGATACCTGTTGAGCTTTGCAACGTATTCGGGATAAAGCGGAAGCGTGCTGAGAGACGTTACGGCGGCACCCGAATCGTCTATTATATCCGTCAAAATTCTGATAGACTGTTCTGATTGATTACATACGCTGAGCTTTGAAAGCCCTTGTTCCAGATCAAAGCAACGAGCTGAAAGAGAATTCAGATTCTGCTCGTATACATTGCTCATTGTGTTTGATGTGTATTTTCCGTCGGCGGTTTTGCTTATATCGGTATAAATAAGACCGACGTTTGCGATTATAGACACGCCAAGCAGAAAATACAGAATTTTATATCTTAATTTCACCTGATTATATTCCTTTCCAACGCTTCGGTTATATTCCGAAAGCGTTAATTATTATATTTTTTTTAGCCTCTTGCGAAAACGTGTCTGCCTATTGTAAGATGAACGTTCAGCTGACGAATCCACTGACTTGTTGCGGTTTGCGGATTATAGTAATAGAGAGCGCCGTATGTCGGGTCCCAGCCGTTCATTGCGTCGCGTGCGGCATTTATTGCCGTTGCGTCCGGAGTGAGGTTGATTTGCCCGTCGTTTACACAGGTAAATGCCCACGGCTGATATACAACGCCTGATATTGTGTTCGGGAAATCAGGAGAAGCTACTCTGTTGAGAATAACTGCCGCAACAGCTACCTGACCTGTGTATGGCTCGCCTCTTGCTTCGCCGTAAACGACTCTTGCAAGCAGATAGAGATCACTGCTCGTGTTTGACGACGAGGTTGAGCCGGATGTTGAGGTACTCTCGTAGCTGTTATTGAGATTTATGCCTATGAGAGCCGCTGTTTCAGTGCCGACAATGCCGTCAACCTTGGCTCCGTTCTTCTGCTGGAACTTTATTACGGCGTCTCTTGTTTTTTCGCCGTAAATACCGTCAATATTACCGTCGTAATAGCCCCACGTCTTAAGACGTCTCTGGATAACCCTGACTATTCCGCCTTCGGAACCCATTTTTACCGAAGTTGCTGAAAATGACACCTGCGGTGCAGTAAAAAGAAGCGTTGCGACGAAGCCTATTGCCAGAAGCAGGTATATCATTTTTCTGTATAAGTTGTTCATATTTATTGAATCCTTTCTTTATTTATCCGGCATATATAATCAGATGAGCCTATTAATTTAATATGAGGCATCGCTTTTTATAATGCCGCAGTTTGATTTTATTATTTCTGAAATTGCCCAAATTATGAATCAAAAATGAAAATAAATTAAAAAAATAAAGAAACATTGTTTTTATTTGTTTTGACGGATTAAAGAAGAGTTGACAATATCGGATATTTATTGTATACTATTCAAATAGAATTGAATAATGCGGAGATTATAATGAAATTTAATAGATTGATTAAGATAGCTTTTATGCTTACATTGATGTTTGCGCTGTTGGTGTCTGTACCGGGGTGCAACGGCAATGGCAAAACAAAGCTTAATATCGGGTGCTTTCCCAATATTACTCATTCTCAGGCTCTGTATGGTATGGCACAGGGAAGCTTTGAAGATGTTCTTTCTGACGATACCGAAATAAAGTGGTACACATTCAATGCAGGTCCCACAGAAATGGAATCCATACGAGCGGGAAATATCGATATAGGTTATATAGGTCCTATTCCGGCAATAACGGGATATGCCTCCTCGGGCGGCGGAATCACGGTGATTGCGGGAGTATCGGGAGCAGGCAGTGTGCTCGTGACGGCAAAGGATAAAAAAATAAGCGATGTTTCGGAGCTTTCGGGGCTTACGGTTGCCGTACCTCAGTTCGGCAATACTCAGGATATTATTTTGAGAATGCTTCTTGACGAGGCGGGTCTTGCGTCAACGGATAACGGGGGTACGGTTGAAATAGTTCAGCAGTCAAACGTGAATATAAAATCGTTGCTCGTGAGCGGTCAAATCGATGCGGCGCTTGTTCCCGAGCCGTGGGGCAGCAGGCTTGTGGCGGAGGCAGGTGCAAATGTGCTTCTTGATTATGATGAAATTTTAGGCGGCGATTATCCGGTTGCGGTGATAGTTGTCAGAAACGATTATCTTAAAAATAACAGAGATACGGTAAAAGCGTTTCTTCGGGAGCATATAAGGCTGACACGGATTATGAACGATAATCAATCCGATGCTTCAAAAACAGTAAACGACTGCATAAATTCCATTACGGGTGTTTTGCTTTCGGAGGATATTCTTGATGATGCTTACGGAAGAATCAATTTTGACTATAATATTAATGAGGACGTAATGAATGATTTTCTGTCGTTTTGCATAGATTACGGCATAGTATCCGCAAATGTGGATTATGACGGATTTGTTGACACGTCGCTATTGAGGGAAGTGCTGGAAGAATCACAGCAGGAAAACACTGCACGGTGAATATGGTGGTAATATGCTTGAAATTAAAAACGTAAGCAAACATTTCAATAACCGCAAGCTCAAAGGCTCTGCTCCCGACGACAAGGAAGTGCTCGAAAACGTAAGCTTTGATGTCGAAACGGGAGAATTTGTGAGTATAGTCGGACCATCGGGATGCGGGAAAACTACGCTTATCAACCTCATTATGGGGCTTGATAAGCCCACATCGGGCGAGATTATTATAAACAACAAAAAGGTGACGGGCGTCGGCGGCGACAGAGCGCTTGTGTTTCAGGAAAATGCGCTTTTCCCGTGGCTTACCGTACAGCAGAATGTTGAAATCGGGCTGAGAGTGCGCGGCCTGAAGCGTGCGGAAAGAAAACGAATAGCTCAGCGTTACCTTGATATTATAGGTCTTGGCGAATATGCCGATTACGGAATACATCAGCTTTCCGGCGGAATGAAGCAAAGAGTGGCAATAGCAAGGTCACTTGCACTCGAATCGGATATTCTTCTTATGGATGAGCCTTTCGGAGCACTCGATGCAGGCACAAAAAACGTTTTGCACGGGGAAATACTGAAAATCTGGAAGAAAACACAGAAAACGATTATTTTCATAACGCATGACGTTGAGGAAGCGGTACTGCTTGCGGGAAAAGTAATAGTGCTCGGCTATGCACCCGATAATATCAAGGAAATAATCGATATTCCGCTTGAATATCCGCGCGAGGGCAACGATAGTGTTGCCGAATATGTAAAGTACATCAAAGACGTAATGGCAAGGAGCGCAAAATGATGAAAACAAAGTTCCTGAAGACAATGAAATCAATATCATTTTATCTGCTCCTGCTTGTTTTATGGGCTGTGATACAACATTTGTTCGTAAATGTATTCAAATGGGTTAGTGCGGATATGTTTGTATCGCCTTTCCATGTACTTACTTCTTTTTATGTATTTTTTATTTGCAATGAGAATCTTTTCTGGAGCCACGTCGGGCTGACGCTTTTCCGCTTGTTTTCGGGCTTTGCCTTGTCTCTTATAATGGGAATAATTCTTGCGGCAATAATGGAGAGGTTTAAGTTTTTCAGGAGCAACATAAGAGCGCTTCTGACAGGCATACAGTCACTGCCGAATATTTGCTGGGTGCCTTTTGCGATAATTTTCTGCGGACTTGACGAGCGTGCCGTGTTTTTTGTAATCATATTGGGTTCGGCGCCGTCCATTGCACTTGCAATTGAAGCAAGCATAAGAAACGTTGACCCTATTTATGTTAAAGCAGGCAGAACGCTCGGTTGCAACAAGATAGGAATGTATACACGTATTTACATTCCGGCATCGATGCCGAGCATTATTCTCGGCTTGAAGCAGGGGTGGGCATTCTCGTGGAGAGCGCTCATGGCAGGAGAAATGAATTGTCTTTTTTCGTCTCAGTCAAAAGGCCTCGGGTACTTAATGTACAATCTGCGTTTCAGCGGTCAGATCGATAATATGCTGTGCATTATGATAGTGCTCATAATCATAGGAATGTTTTTTGAAAAAGCCGTTTTCGGGAAGGCAGAGAACATGATTCTGAGGAAGCGCGGACTAAAAAGAGATTAAAGACAATAAACTATTGTATTGAATTGAAAGGATAGCCTTTGAAATTTAAGGCAAGGTTATTATTATGGAATATGAACGTAAATATAACAGGCAAAAAGCAATATTTGCAGGCTCTATTTCGGTTGTGCTGATTGCGATAGTATTGGTTGTCAGCTTTTGGATAGGCCCGTCAATGATTACGGATAATCCGGAAAAGACGCTTCCGCCTGATACGACACTTCCGCCTGTTGAGGGCGACCTCTCGATTTTTGATGAGCATCTTGTAAATGCAATAAAAAAACAGCTCAACATTACGGGCGATATTCAAAAATCGGATATGGAGAGACTTGAGGTCCTTGACTATGATGAGGAAACGATAACCAATCTTGCGGGGCTTGAGTTTGCAATAAATCTTAAAGAGTTGCGTCTCAAAATAGATGTTACAACGATAGAACCGATAAAGGAACTGCATATAAACAAGCTGACATTCATTTCGGATATAAGCGTACAGCCGCTTCTCGATGAGATAAAGGAAATGAAGTATCTGCGTTATCTGGATCTGTCTGATTGCGGAATATCTGCGGTCGGCTATATATCGGAGCTTCCCATGCTTGAGACGCTCATTCTTGATAATAACAGAATATCGGGTCTCCATTATCTTTCGCAAATGAACACGCTTGCAGTGCTGTCGCTGAAAAATTGCGGAATAAAGAGTATTACGGGCTTGGCAAACAACGTATCGATACGCAGTCTTTATATTGACAATAACTTGATAGAGGATATTTCCGTTATTGAAACAATGCCTTCACTTGTCGATGTGACGTATGAAGGCAATCCGATAAAAGACAGTGACTCGGAATCTTGAAAGGGCGAGGTAAATAAATAATGGGAGTTGTATTCAGTTTCGGTATTTTCGGAATAGTGTTTGCGGTTATATTTTTGGCTGCGGCAGGATTTATAATTTATACCATTTCAAAAAATGTATCTCAGACAGTAAAGAACAATAATTCACCGGTGCTTACAGTGAATGCAAAAATAGTTGCGAAAAGAACTCATATCGGAAATCATATGCAGAACAACAATGATATGATGTACAACAATACATATACAAAGTATTATTCGACGTTTGAGTTTGAAAGCAAAGACAGGCTCGAGCTTTTGGTTCCGCGGGACAAATACGGATATCTTGTGGAGGGCGACAACGGAAAACTGACTTTTCAGGGCACGAGATTTATTGATTTTGAGAGAGCATAAATCGGGTATCTACTCGATTTTTGCATTTTTGAGTCTGCTTTTCCGAGGGCATCAAAGCTTATGCCGAATATGAGACAACAGTACACAAAAAAGAGGGGATACTATGACGGAATTGACCGCACAAATTGAATTTTCGATTTTGTATTGGATACAGGACGTGTTAAAGTGCGGATTTTTGGACTTTCTCATGCCGAAGATAACATTTCTGGGCAGTGCAGGACTCATTTGGCTTTTGTCTGCAGGCGTTTTGCTGATAACTCCGAAGCATCGCCGTGTTGGGATTTTGTTGCTTGCGGGACTTTTAGCAGGCGTTTTGATCGGAAACGTTGCCATGAAGCCTTTGTTTGCCCGCGAGCGTCCCTGCTGGATTGATACAACTGTACAACTGCTCGTTTCGGTACCGAAGGATTACTCTTTCCCGTCAGGGCATACGCTTTCATCGGTAATTGCCGCAACGGTATTGACAGCCGCAGACCGTAGGTTCGGAGCAGTTGCAATTCCCGTTGCCGTGCTGATTGCACTCTCGCGCCTTTATCTGTTCGTCCATTTCCCGAGTGACGTTCTGGCGGCGGCAATTCTCGGCATTGTTATCGGTGTTACCGTTTGGAAGCTCGGAGGACCTTTGCTCGATAAGTTTTTTACCGAAAAACAAAATCGGAAGATATAATCGGATACATAATAAAAAACTCGCAGGACTTTTTTGAATCCTGCGAGTTTTGTTTTTGCTTTCAATTAAAAGGCTTCAACTGATGTTATACTTATGAAGCCCCGCGCATTTGATAGACGCTTTTTTATTTCATATTCTTCAGATGCGTTCTTTTTCCGTCGGGTGTGACTATTACCGTGTTTTCCAGGTTATTTATGAGCGACATTCTCATTGCCGCGCGGTACTCGTTGCGCAGAAGTCTTTGCTCTTCTTTTTCCTTGTCGGTAAGCTCGCGTATTTTTGATGCACGTGCAAGCTCGTTTATTCTGTCTATTTTCTTTTGTTCCATGAAACGCTTGTTTTTCCCTTCCTGTATGCTTTATTCCGGTTACTCTGCGCTGTAAAGATTGTACATATCGGCGTATAACCCGTTTTTGCGCATCAATTCCGCGTGCGAACCTGATTCGGCAATACCGTCTGCGGTAAGAACGATTATTTTATCCGCATTTTTTATTGTTGTGAGCCTGTGAGCTATTGTAATTGTGGTTCTGCCCTCGGCAAGCTTTTCAAGTGACTGCTGTACAATTCGCTCGCTTTCGTTATCGAGTGCGCTCGTTGCTTCATCGAGAATAAGTATAGGCGGATTTTTGAGGAAAACTCTCGCTATCGATATACGTTGCTTCTGTCCGCCCGAAAGCTTGACACCGCGTTCTCCGACGTATGTGTCGTATCCGTTGGGAAGAGATGATATAAATTCGTCGGCACCTGCAAGACGAGCCGCTTCCTCTATTTCTTCAAGTGATGCGCCGGGCTTGCCGTATTCTATGTTATCGCGCACAGTGCCCGAAAAAAGGTATATATTTTGCTGTACTATGCCTATTTTTTCTCTCAGTGAGGTCAGCTTTATATCTGTAATATCGTTGCCGTCAATAAGAATTTTTCCTCCCGAAAGCTCATAAAATCGCGGCAGAAGAGAGCAGAATGTTGTTTTGCCGCTTCCCGAGGGACCGACAAGCGCCATGTTTTCACCCGCGTGGATGCTTAACGATAGATTTTTGAGCACATCGGGTGTATCGGCTGAATATCTGAATGTAACGTTTTCAAAGTCGATATCGCCTTTTACGCTTTCGATTTCCCTTGCGCCGGGCTTATCCGTTATATCCGGCTCAATGTCCATTACCTCGGAAAATCTTTCTATACCCGTCATTCCGCGCTGAAATTGCTCGGTAAATTCAACTATGCGCTTTACTGAATTGAGAAGCGTCGTGACGTAGAGCAGATACGCTATGAAGTCTGCCGCGTTGATTTTTCCCGCACGCATGAAAAATGATCCTGCAACAACCACCGTTATGTACAAAAGCCCGTCAAAGCAGCGCGTTATGGAATGAAAAGCTCCCATTTGTTTATATACGACCTTTTTGATGTCGAGATAACGCACATTGCCCTCTTCAAACTTATGCTCTTCTATTGTTTCGTTTGAAAATGCCTTTACCTCGTGTATTCCCAAAAGACTGTCCTCAACGCGCGCATTCAATTCGCCGACCTGCTTTCGGGAATCCCTGAAGCTTTCTTTCATTTTTATTCTGAACGGCGAAAGCGTCAGAATCATTACGGGTATGAGCGCAAAAATTATAAGCGTGAGAGGTACGTTCATAGTACACAGTATTGCGAATGAACATACTATTTTTATTCCGGCTATGAAAAATTCCTCGGGGCAATGATGCGCAAATTCCGTAATATCGAACATATCGCTTGTTATTCTCGACATTATTGTGCCGACCTTTGTGTTGTCGTAATATGTAAACGACAGCTTTTGCAGATGAGCAAAGAAATCGCGCCGCATATCGGTTTCCATTTTTGTGCCCATTATGTGGCCCACGGACGACATATAGTAATATGCCGCGGCGTCTATTACTTTGAGCACAAAATATACTGCTCCGCATTTGAGTATAAGCTCTGTTGTAAGGAGAGCGATATTTTCCGTTGCGGTGTTTGTAATTGTGCGCACGATGAGCGGAAGCACAATTTCGCACAGCGTTGTGAGTGCCGCACAGAATAAGTCGAAAAACAGTACACCCTTATAATTTTTATAGTACGGCATGAATCTTTTTATAAGGCTTATGTTTGAATGTTTTTTGCTGTTTTCAAGTGGCTTGGAACGTTTCATATATTGAGAGGATCCTTTCTTGGACAAAATGAGAGATGATTTATATTAAATTGTTTTTACGTCATTATTATACCATATTTTTCGGTTTATTGTAATAGGAAAAGAAAAAGAAAACGTTTTATACTCTGTTTTCCGGGTAAAAACTATCCCGAGGCTCATATTGAACCTCGGGATTAATATTGAATCCGGTAATCGATTTTAATATCGGTATTGTATTGCTTATGAAAGCGGCTCCATTATACCGTATTTACCGTCATGACGTCTGTAAAGAACGTTTACCTCAAATGTTGCGCCGTTTACAAAAACGTAAAAATCACGGTCCGTAAGCTCCATTTGCAGAACTGCCTCTTCGACTGTCATCGGTTTTGCCGAATATGTTTTATGTTTAACTATATTTGATTTTATATCTTCTATTTCTTCGTATTCAGACGATACGGGTATATCATCGAATTCGTTTGAATAGAATTTGTTTTTATATTTGCTCTTATACTTGATTATCTGGCGTTCAAGCTTATCGAGCGCCGTATTTGCAGCGGTGTAAGCGTCATCGCTTGTTTCCTCAACTCTGAAAATAAAACCGCCGTAAGGAATCGTAACTTCTGCCTTATATATGTCATGTTCAAACTTAATGACAAGTGTCGCCTCGATATCTCCGTGGAAATATCTGTCTAATTTAGCATACTTTTTGGATGTGATGTTCTCAAGATTCGAGAGAGTTCCAACAGGCTCAAAGCCCTTTGTGATAAGTGTCAGTTTCATGATTTTTCTCCTTTCAATTTAGTTATATGCGAATATAATCAAACCATCTTTATCACCTCTTTCTCTTTCTTGTAATTCTATAATATCATAAACCCCCGAAAAAATCAATAGAGTTTTATCTGATTTAACAAAAGAAATTGTATGATTGAAATGTGACTGACGTATGTATAAAATTTCTTATAAAGCTCTGCTTTTGACGGAAAATATATATCAAATATTGTTTTTCAAGGTAGATTTGTGTTATAATAAAATCACATTGTTAATATCAAAGGAAGATTTTATTGAAACACAAATTTCGATCATTGTTCTCGAGGTAGATTTGTGTTATAATATACATATATTATTGCTCGGTGTTTATGCGATTATGCCGTAAAATGAGCAACAAAAAGCATAAGACCGTCGGCTTGAAAATCAAAGCCGACGGCCGGGGATTTTTCATATAATCAGCAGTATCAATTTTTCGAGCAGGAACCGAACAGATTGCCGAGGCAACCGTCAGAGCCCGAGAAAATGAGAAGTAAAATAATAATGAGTATTATGTCAGTGCCGCCGCAGCCGCAACCGTTATTGCAGTTGTTGTCGCATGAGTTGCATCCGTTATTGCATCCGCATGAGTTGTTACCGAGCAGAAGGATTATTATGAGAATCCATATTATCCAGTTGTTGTCATCACCAAATCCGAACATATTAAGGTCTTTCTCCGGCATTTTATTATTGCATAAGATACGTCAATACCCTGCCGGAAGGTATTCACGTGGGATATTCCCGAATAAAACCGAATTGCTTGTCGGGCATATCGTTTTATTCATCTTTCGGCTGCTAATCCATAATATGAGACTCAAAGCCGATGCGTTACCGAAAATGTACGGTGATGACAGTGCGTGGTTTGTGCGGAACTGTTATTAAATTTGATTGATATTCAGAGAAAGGAATGTGATTTATTATGAACAAAGCCGTATCAAGGCAGCTTTTGAAGGAATATATTCTTATGTTTGCGGGCACTTTTCTTGTTGCCCTTGCGTATTCATGCTTTTTTGTACCTTACGATATTGCGCCGGGTGGTGTCGGAGGTATGTCCGTAATCCTGAGCAAATATGTGCCTTTGAAGGTCGGTATGCTTACTCTCATATTGAACGTGCCTATATTTATATTTGCGCTGAAGGAGCTTGGCTGGCGTTTTGTATGCAGAACACTCGTACTGCTTGTATTTATGTCTCTCCTTATAGACAATTTGCCGTTCAGAATAGAGCTTGAGGACAAATTCCTTTCGGTAATATGCGGCGGCATACTTATGGGCATAGGTCTTGGAACAGTAATGCACACGGGCACATCGACAGGCGGCACAGATACGCTTGCAATGGCTCTGAGCAAGAGATTCCCCGATATAAAATCGAGCGAAATGCTTATGTTCCTCGATGCGGCGGTAGTTGTTGCGGCGGCGTTTGCTTTCGGAGTCGTAACGGGCATATATTCGGGAGTTGCCGTATTTATGCAGATGCTGTTTATGAATTTCGTGTTTGACGGCATAAATTCTGCACGTGCCGTTCATATAATCACAAACAAAATGGAGGACATGAAGCAGGGCTTATACAAGGCAACTGACAGAGGCGTCACTCAGATAAACGCCGAGGGCGGCTTTACGGGCAACAAGACGGATATGCTATTGTGCATAGTGTCAGCAAGGCAGGTTTCGGCTGTGAAAAGATGCGTCAAGCAGATAGATCCTGCCGCATTTATGTTTGATATGAGAGTGAACGAGGTCATAGGAAAAGGCTTCAAGGGCTTTGAATAAACTCTTTTACAAGCTTTTGTGAATATTCGTCCGACGGAGAATATACCATACTTATTGTCTCGTCCCGGCTTTGCCCCGTAAACATATATATCATGGGACCGTCAAGAGGCTCTGTGCCTGTTTCGCACACCATGTATAAAAGAGTGGTTTTGTAGCCGTCGGTGCGCGCAATAAATGTTGAGAGCTTTATTTCTTCGTCGTCGTTATAATAAACGGCTATCCAATCGGTTGAGCCTGTGCTGTCGGTAGTGTATGTTCTGCCGTCTGATGTGTTTGTTACGACTGCGTTTGCAATCGGCTCGCCCGTATATGCGTCATACACGAGAGGCTTTACGAGACAGTAGTGAGTTTTGCAGTTGTCCTTGACCTTATATGTAAGTCTCCCGGCTGAAAAACCGATTAAACACAGCAATATGGCGCTTACGACGGCGAATATGATTTTTGATATATCCTTTTTCACGTTATGTTCCCCTTTTACAGAGTTTGATTATTTTGAAAGCAAGGCGGATTCGAAAAGCTTCTTTCTATGTAATTTATATGATGTCGGGGGAATTTGCATGACTGAGATATTTAATTTTAAAAAACGCTTGCTTAATTCCGTAATTATTGTTATAATTAATAATAATGATAAAATTTATGCTTTGGTGTGCCGCCGAGACATTTGCGTGTTCGGCGTCGGCGCTTCAGACCGCAGTATGAGACGGATTCTCATATTATGAATACGTTATGGATTTACAGAAAACTCTTGCCAATCTGCCGGAGTCGCCCGGAGTTTATATTTACAAAAATGCAAAGGGCGATGTTATATATGTAGGCAAGGCGGCTTCGCTGAAAAACAGAGTAAAGCAGTATTTTTCCGCCTCGGGTGACGGCAGGGCTACTGTGGAAAAAATGGTGCCGCAGATAGAAGATATAGATTTTATCGTGACAGGCTCCGTGCAGGACGCATTGCTTTTGGAATGTACGCTTATTAAAAAGTATCTGCCGAGATATAACGTGCTTCTCAAAGACAACAAAACCTATCCTTACATTTGTATTACCGTGTCGCAAAAGTACCCGCGTGTTTATTATACACGCAATACGTCGGGCAAGGAGCTTTATTTCGGTCCGTATGCGAGCGCGGACGATGTAAGACGTGCCGTCACGGCACTCAGACGCGCCTTCCCGTTCAGAACCTGCACGAAATCTCTTGACGGCGAAAAAAAGGCAAAAAGACCGTGCCTTTTTTACGGCTTGGGAGAATGCCCCGCGCCTTGCACTTTTGATGTATCCGAATCGGAATATTCAAAGAATATAAACAGTATAATCGACTTTCTCAAAGGCAAGGAAAACGATGTAATTGAAGGCATGGAAAACGATATGCTTCGGGCTTCCGATGCACTTGAATTTGAGAAAGCGGCAAAAATAAGAGATAATATTTCTGCACTTAAAGCTCTTTCCGAGAGACGCAGAGTATTCAATACCGATAACAGGAATACTGATATAATCGCTTTGGCAAGCTCTGTAAATACGTCGTTCGTCGTGCTTTTGAGCATCAGAAACGGGAAAATGCTGAACGCTGTCGACTTTGTCATGAAAAAGCAGGAGGAAAGCTCGGCAGAAGAGATAATTTCGTCATATATGACTCAGTATTACGGCGCAAGTAATGATATTCCGGGTGAAATAATAGTAGAGGCAATGCCGGAATTTGCTGAGGACGTTGAAAAATGGCTCTCGGAAAAAAGGCACGGTGCGGTGCATATAATATGCCCTCAGAGAGGAGAAAAAAAGCAGCTGCTTCTTCTGGCAAAGAAAAATGCCGTTGAAAAGCTCAACTCCAATGTGGACAGGCGCAGAGCCGATATAGAACAGCTCAGGGACGTTCTGGGAATGGACAAACTGCCTATCAGAATAGAGGGCTATGATATATCCACTCTTCAGGGAACAAATACTGTATCGTCAATGGTTGTATTTGAAAACGGCAAGCCCAAGAAAAGCGATTACAGACACTTCAGGATAAAATCTGTTGTGGGTACGATAGATGACTTCAAGAGCATGAACGAAACTCTTTCAAGGCGTTTTTCACATCTTGATTCGGATGAAGAAAAGTTCGGCAAAAAACCGGATCTCATACTTATTGACGGCGGCAAGGGTCAGCTTCACTATGCTTACGACGCCATGAAAGCGCTCGGAATCACAGGTATTGAAATGATAAGCCTTGCAAAGCGTGACGAGGAGATTTATACTGTCTATTCAAACGAGCCGATAGTGTTGCCCAAGGATAATCAGGCATTACAGCTTTTGCAGAGAGTCAGAGACGAGTCGCACAGATTTGCAATAACGTACAATAAATTGCTCAGAGAAAAAACGAGCCTCATTTCCGTAATAGAAGATGTTCCGGGTATAGGCCCGAAAAAAAGACGCGCTCTTATGCAGAAATTCAGGACCATAGGCGACATACGCAGGGCAAGCGTTGAAGAGCTGGCTGAGGTGCCGGGCATAACAACAGCACTTGCAGAAAGTATAAAGGAGTATATAGGCGAAGCCTGAGCGCGACATATACGACGCACGGAAAGGAAACGGTGGAAATGAAATATAAGCTTGCGGTAACCGATCTTGACGGCACGCTACTTGATAAAAACAGTAATATAAGCGAACAAAACCTGAGAGCAGTGGAAAAGCTTCGTGCAAAAGGGTGCATTTTTACAATGATAACGGGCAGAATGTACAGCGCGGCAAAGACGTATATAGATATTCTCGACTGTAAAGAGCTTGTGGGACTGTATCAGGGAGCTGAAATAACAGATATTCGCAACAAAAGCACAATATATAAAGCAACGCTGAAGCAATCGGTGTGCGAAGAAATATACAAGGACGCATTGAGGCTCGGCTTGAATATCCAGGCATATGCCGATGACAAGGTTTATGCCGAAAGCTATGATGAAAATACGGCGTTTTACGAAAGGCTTTGCAGGGTAAAAATAAATATAAAAGACAGCATTGAAGATATTGTATCGTCCGAAAACAACATAAAGCTTTTGATAAATACGGATAAGGGCAGTGTGACGAGAAATCTTGAGTTTTTTATAAAAAAATACTCGGGTGATGCAAACGTTGTCCGCAGTGGAGAACATTTTATAGAATTTACTCATAAAAATGCCGACAAGGGCAAAGCCTTGGAAATCATTGCAAAGCATTACGGCATTGAGAGAAGCCAAATTATTGCATTCGGAGATCAGATGAACGATATTCCGATGATAAAATATGCGGGTATGGGCGTGGCAATGAAAAACGCACCCGACGACGTGAAAAAGTATGCGGATTTAATTGCACCTGCCAATGATGAGTCGGGAGTTGCGTATGTTCTCGAGAAGCTTTGCAAATAAAACGCAGTGAATAACGAAAGGAAATTCATATGGGAAATATTGATTTGCTCGATATGGCTTCACAGCTCAGCCTTGAGGTCGTTTATATCGGAAATAAAACGTCGGCTGATATTCCGAACAGCAATTTTAACAGACCCGGCTTGCAGCTTGCGGGATACTTCGATTTTTACGCAGACAAAAGAGCGCAGATAATAGGCATGGCTGAGATGAGCTACATAAACAGCCTGCCAAAACAGGAACAGGAAAGCAGAACAGATGAATATTTCAGGCACGGACTTCCTTTTCTCGTAATAACGAGAAATCTTGCGGTGCCGGAATGTATAATGCTGTCGGCTGAAAAGTATGATATTCCCGTTTTTCGCTCGGAATCGGCAACGACTGAATTTATTCAGACGTTAATATCATATCTTGATGACAATCTGCTTCCGTCAACGACGATTCACGGTGTTATGCTCGATATTTTCGGGCAAGGCGTTCTTATAATCGGACAAAGCGGCGTAGGCAAGAGCGAAACGGCGCTTGAGCTTCTTGAAAGAGGCAGCAGACTTGTTGCGGACGACGGAGTAAAAATACGCAAGAAGCGCGGCAACAGACTTGTCGCACAGGCTCCCGAGCTTATAAAGTATTTTATGGAGATAAGAGGCATCGGAATAATAGATGTCAAGGCGATGTTCGGAGTAGGCTCGGTCGTGGATAAAAAGGAAGTCGATATGGCGGTCAAGCTGGAAAATTGGGACCCCGAAAAGACGTACGAGAGACTCGGTATGGAAAGAGAATATTATGAGATACTCGGAGTCAAGGTTCCTTGCGTGACAATTCCGGTGCGCCCTGGAAGAAATATGGCGTCGGTGCTTGAGGTCGCGGCAAGAAATGAGAGACTCAAAAGTATGGGCTATTATGCCGCCGCAGAACTCAACGAGAGAATATTAAAGGCGAATGCGGAAAAAAGTAAATAAATTGTCATTATTATGATAATTTGAATATATATATTACGGAGGTTTATTTTATGTGTAAACTAGG
>CAMEIT010000051.1 GCA_945918795.1 uncultured Clostridia bacterium
AAATGTCCTCGAGCGATGACTACCACAGGCATCGCTTGAGGACAGCTACAAAGTATTTTAAAGTTTCGGTCAAGCCTTTTCAAAGGCTTGGCGGGGAACGGGGCGGCAGCCCCGAAAATGAAATCAAAATGCGAAGTATTTATCTTCGAGGTGTTTCATTTCGGATTTACATTCTGCGATACGGCGAGCGTAATAAGCCTTTTCATCAGGAGTCTGAGCGAGGCAATATTCAGCCATAAGGCGGCCGTCCTCTCTTGCGATTTTATCATGGAGCGGGAAATAATTTTCAAGGAGGAACCAAGCGTACTTAATGAGACGGAAATCGCCGACGAGTCTGGGTTCAGCGAGTATGCCGTCGATAGCAACGCTGTATTTCTCTTTAATAGAATTAATGAGCGCCTTACGTTCGTTTGCAGGCGTGAAAACCATTGTTCTTGCAACGTATGCGTTACAATTTGTGCTGTAAGAAGAGTGGCTGTCTGTACTGCCGACAACAGGGTAATCGCGTCCGAGGCGGAGGTCGTTATAATATTTAGCTGTCTGGAATCCGTTCTGTTCGTAGTAATGTTCGCCGCCGAGCACTTCAAATGCGTCGAAAGGATGTTTTTCGAGCATATAGTCGGTGAAGCTTTCGGGGATATGGAACATATCCGCAATCCAATACGGATGTGCGAAAATTCCGAGACCGTCAGCCGCTCTTATTTGATCAAACTCCCATACGCAAGCGGCATACATGAATTTCTCGATTCCCTCGGGAATATCAAGTGTTTCGGCGAGAGCATTTACCTGATCGCGGAATTCATCATGTGTGATCTGAGGCGGGCAATCCGATTCATCCACTGCACGGAGAGCAAATTTTGCGACATCTTCTTTTGTTACTCCGGGACGAACGAGGTTGTCAATTTCATCCTTGTGCGGCATTGTGTCTTTAATCAAGGAATTTATGCTGTATTTACCGCCGAAATTGATTATATGAACTTGATTCCATGACATCTGTACTTCCTCACCGGGAACCATTGTCAAAGCGTGATCAACGTCCTTGTATGCATACATAGCTTCGAGTGACGGATAATATCTGTGGTGATCTGTCAAGGCAAGGAAGTCGTAACCGAATTCGCGGTAATTTGCCGCAACCATTTCAGGCAGCTCGCGTCCGTCGGAACGGCATGAATGCAGATGCAGGTCGCCTATGCGAGGATATCTTCCTGCAAGGTCCTCGTTTACGGCGTATACGCTGTGCTGAAGAAGTCTTGAATTACCGTTGAATATTCTTATGAAATACTGGCTCTCAAGAGGAAAGTCATACGTGAAAGAAAGTATACCGTTTGAATCGGGGGAGACCGTAAATTCGGCATTGCCTACCGTTCTGTGAGGGTACATATATGTTCCGCCCTCGGAAAGTGCAGAAACGGTTATGCGATATTCGTTAAGATTAAACGGACGAACGCCACGCGGTTTAACATGAACTGTTGTGGCAACATTTGTTTTGACAACCTTTGGATAAACATCATAATTATTGATTATGTCATTCATTTTTGTCAGTTCCTTTCGTTATATTGTTTATTGTATATAATTGCGGCAAGGCCGCTGAAAAGAGCAACGGAATCATTCCATTAAGCTCTTTGTTTTCTTAATTGAATAGATGCACAGTAAAAGTCCGAGCAAAGCAATCACGCCCCAAACGGAAATTGTAACGCTCCAGCCGAAATGCTCGCTTATGAGTGCAATGCCGTATGTTGACAGAGCGCTTCCTATGTACGTGCAGGAATTGAGCAGACCGGAGAAGAACGATACTTTACCGTACTTGACAAATCTTGCAGGCAGATTGCTTATAAGCATGAGGTTGATTCCGTGCATACAAGCCGTCATGAACGCCATAAGGAGTGCCGAAATAATCATCTGTGATTTAAATAATATTCTGAGTCCGACACAGCTTATAAAAGCTACTGCCCAGAGCCATACGGCTGTGTGAATCTCGGTTTTGTTGTGCTTTGCGAACCACTGCGAGAACATTATGCTGAGTATGGCAAATACAGGGAGAATTGCCGTTGTGAATATTGATGATGTTGTCGGGATTTGGAATACATCATTTATGTAAGACGGCATCCATGTTGTGATTCCGTCGCGGAGCATTCCCTGCAAAATAATAACTATCATGACAGGTATAAGTCCGGTTGTGAATATAATTTTCCACAAAGAATTTTTTGCGGCATTCTCGGGAATATCTTTAACCTCGTCCTTTTCGGTGAGCATACAAGAGGGCATATTCCTTGTACCGAACGTCCACAGCAGACAAACTATTATGCCGAGCGTACTGCAAACATAGAATACGCTCTGCCAGCCGCTGATAGTGATGCAGAGAGGCACGATAAGATATATTACTATCGTTGCGACTGATGCCGCGGCATTGACAAGCGAGCAGGCACGCTTGAATAAATCATTCGGCAGTTCCTTTGTCATACAGCGTACAAGCGGCGGCCACAAAAGAGCCTGAGCAAAGCCGTTTATGCACCATACAACAATTATTATGTTCATATTGTTGCAAAGTCCGACAGTGAGATTGCAAAGTGATGTTGCGGCAAGACCTAATGTTATAAGCAGTCTTGGGGCGATTTTATCCCCCAGAAATCCGCTTATGAGCTGACCGACACCGTATGTTATGAAGCTGCCGGTAACGGCTATTGCGGCTGTTGCTTTTGCAACGTTTGTGGCAGATATTATCTCTGCCAATGCAGCGGCGTAATTGGTACGCGTCATATAGCTTGTAAAATATACAAGACAACACAAAAAAATAAAATTACGATTGGTCTTTTTCAATTTGGTTTTCCTTTTATTCTTTCTGTTAAAATTTTATAATCTTATTTTATAATTTTTATATTATTGTATGTGTATAAATCATACAGCGAATCGGGCAATCCTTCATCCGTTATAAGCGTGCAGGTGGAAAGATTATCCGTTATCTGCAAATTTGCTGTTGCCTCAAATTTTGAGCTGTCTGCGAGTATGAACAGATTGTTTGTCTGCTCGGCGATTATTTTTTGCAGATCTATAAGCTCGTATATGAAATCTCCGGCTCCGTATTTGAGCGAAATTGCCGACGGAAAAAGAAATGTCTTGTCGGCATACATCTTTTTCATACATTCGCAGGCAAGAGAACCGTAAAATGCTTTTTCGGCAGGGAGATACAAGCCACCCGACAAAATAAGCTGTACGTTGGGACAGCCCGACAATATCTGAAACACATCGGACGAATATGTGGCGACCTTGACTCGTTTTCCGCTGTTTTTGAGACTTAACGCAAACGCAAAGGCAGTGCTACCCGAATCCACAAACAGCATATCACCGTTTTCGATATACTCTACTGCTTTATCCGAAAGCTGCTTCTTTTCATCGAGATGCTCCTGCATACGCTTTTCAATTACATCAAATGTGTATTTCTTGTTCGGCGTAATGGCGCCTCCGTGTACACGCTGGAGCTTCTGCTGTTTTTCCAGATAGTCGAGATCGCGTCTTATTGTTTCGATCGAGACACCGAAACGCTCTGTAAGCTGAGAAACGGTTACAGACCTCTGCTCGTTGAGTATCCGCAGGATTATTTCACGACGTTCATTTACAAACAAATCCACATTCCTCCTCTTATTTTAATTCGTTTTTACAAGGGTTTACTTGAATATCAATAACGATTAACATAATTATAACATATAATCCACACAAAGTCAATCAAATGCAACCAAATCCACAAAATTATTTTAAACGGCTCCGAACAGACGCTTTCCGGATTGAAATCTGTACGAGATATACTTTTTACGTTAGTCTTAAAATATTTAACGATAAACGTAAAAATCCTATTGACAAATATAAAACAGTGTGGTACAATATATTTAATGATAAACGTAAAATATTTTACGTTAAAATATAGGAGGCTTTTTATGGAAAGTAAAGTATTGAAAAATGTAAACAGATTCGGAAAAATCGGCAATGTCATTATTACAATTTTAATTGTGGTATCGATAATTGCAACAATAGCTGTCGGTGCGGCTACGGTATTTGTAATGACACTGCCGAAGGATGCTGTGGTAGTGAGTGTAAGGGAAAATGTAGAGATAAGGGTGAATAAAGATTATTTCGGCAAGCTGTGGAATGCTCTGACTGACGGGTTTGCATATTCGAGTTCGGAGGATCCATCCGATATAATCGGAGGAGATAAAGAGGTTTTGCCGCCGGAAAATCAGGAATTGCAGATGAAATTAAAGATCTTCAACAATAATTTTGCATCGGCTATTATCACATCCGAAGATGCGCAGAAGATTATTGATGCCAAAACGGATGCGTCGGTTTATAAATCGGGAAATCTTGTTGCCGTGCTCGTTTTCGGAGTGATGTTCCTGTTATCTGTAATTGCGGCACTGTTTATGCTCAAAAATCTCTTCAAAGAGATTGCTGAGTGCGAAACGCCGTTTTGCGACGGCATTGTAATCAAGATGCGTAATTTCAGTTTTTCTCTTATCCCCGTTGCCGTTTTTGCTTCTGTTGGCGAAACGCTTTCAAGATCGTTCATGACAGCTGGAAAAGATTTTGATATATGTATTCAGTGGGGAATAGTGCTCGCATTTGTTGTTGCAATATGCTTGGTGACGGTATTCAAATACGGCGTTCAGTTACAGCGTGAATCTGACGAAACATTATGAGGGGAGACAACTAAATTGGGAAATATTGTGTTGAGACTTGACAGAGTTATGGCGGATAGAAAAATGAGCCTTAATTAATTGTCGGAAAAGGTCGGCGTCGCAAATGTGAATCTTTCTAAAATGAAAAACGGCAGAATAAGCGCTATTCGCTTTTCTACATTGGCGGCTATATGCGAGACGTTGCATTGCCAGCCCGGTGATATTCTCGAATATCAGCCCACAGAAGACGTGGAAAAATAATTTCTTTTTGGACGCTTTTGGAAAAGCGTCCAAGCCCGAAAACTTTAAACTGCTTTGCATCTGCTCATCTTCCCGCCGAGAGTATGGCGGCAAGATGAGCATTAACTTTTGCGACTCTATTCAAGTTTTTTACGGTAAAATGGAATCATGCGGCACGTCGTCCGAGATGGAGTGGGACCGCGTCAGAAGTGGAAGGAGCTTGCGTTATGGTAAATAAGACTGAATTCATTGTATCGCACTCTCCTTCAGTCGTCTACGACGCCAGCTCCCTCCCGGAGGGAGCCTTCATTTTGCACGATATTTGTGGAAAAAACATATTTTTATACAAAAAATTGCAAAAATGCAATCATATAGCGCATTTCACTTAAAAAGAAACGTAAAGTAAAAGGCAATCTGGCTCGACGACCACCGGCGAGGCTGATTGCCAACTACAAAGTGTTTAAAGTTTAGGTCAAGCCTTTTCAAAGGCTTGTAGGGTTCGGGGCAAAGCCCCGAAAAAGATTTCAACTGCTGATGAAAGACGCTGTTTTTAATATATTCTCATAAAATACAACATCTTGCCATTG
The DNA here is from genome assembly GCA_945918795.1 of uncultured Clostridia bacterium. Classification (GTDB taxonomy): domain Bacteria; phylum Bacillota; class Clostridia; order HGM11327; family HGM11327; genus SIG351. Next base: position 5,495 of record CAMEIT010000051.1, read on the forward strand.
CATTAATGTTTGTGTATGCTGTGAAAATCAGAATCTGCCGCCTCTGCCGCCGCCTGAACCTCTTGAAGAGCCGCGTGAGGAGCCTCCTCTTGAAGAATTATTTTGCGGAATTGCAGTACGGCGCACATTTCTGTACAGGAAGAAATCTCTGCTGTTTGTAATTTCCATGCTGTTATCTCTTGTATATGTAGCCGCCGAATTTTGCGGACGCACTGTTTTGAGCTTAGATTTCATGCTTGAAAGCGTTATAAGTGCAAGCACAACGCCTATTACAAGGGAAATGAGCAGGTATTTCATAAAGGGGAAAGGGTCCTTATATGATTTTGTTTCGCCGTACGGTTCACCTTTTTGGGCTTGAGCTAAGAATCTGTCGCACAGTGTGGCGAAGCTGCTGAAAGCGTATTCATAGTCGGCGTCGGAAAGATACGGTATAACGCGATCTTCAATGCTCATAAGTCCGTCGTCTGTAAATGCGGTATTGCCGTAGCCGAACGGCATCATAAACCATTCTCTCTCTCGCATTGCAACAATAAAAATTATACCGTCTTTGCTGTCGGAAAAACCGTATCCGTTGTCAACATAGTAATCAACCGCATAATCTTCGGCAGATTTTCCGCCGAGCGTATTCGCAGTTACTATTACGACGTCAAAGCTGTATTTTTCACTGATTTTGTCAAGCTGATCCTCGAGTGATTGTTTTTCGTAGCTTGAAAGAAGTCCCGCATTATCAACGAGCCGAGATGATGAGGCGGCATAAGCAGGGAAGACCGATGCAACACTTATTATAAGAGTGAATAAAATAATCAAAAATCTTTTTTTCATAAATTATTCCCCCTTACAGCAGATAAAACAACGCAAGTATTGCAAGCGCCGCGGCACCGTATATTGCCGTGAGAGAGCCGAACCACTTCCAATATGCTTTTTTGTCAACAGGAAGATTGCCTACAAATTTGCCCGTCTGACCGTTCATTGCAAACATATACTTATTGCCCTGCCACGTTGTATTGAGAATCCACACAGGGAGAAGTGCATATTTTGCTTTGCCGTTGTCTATCTGAATATTGCTGTGTTCTGTAACGACCGAGCTGTAACCGTTAACTGTGGATGCAAATGCCTGCTCGGCGCTGTGCTTGACTCTTTCGTTTATTCTGCCTACCACATCATCGGCCGCAACGTCGTATCTGTCTGCAAGGAAGCCGGACAGATATGCTGTTTGAAAATCAACAGCCTGTGAGAGATAATAAGGCTCTATTGATTCCATAAGCTCATCAGCTATTTTTGCCGAACCGTCGGCAGGTACATTTTCAAAGCCTATATTTCCGGCACGAAGCACGGAAAAGAAGCTCGTTTCAACATATCGGTAATTTCTGTCGCTCCATGCGCGGACTTTTGTCGCTTTGTAACGGATATTCACGTTTGCATCCGCGTCAAAAAGCCAGAACGGAACATATATTCCTTTGATCTCGTCGATATGATTTTCATCCTTAAATAGCTTTGGTAAAAGCTTCTTGCCGGACAAATGCTGCATGAGCTTTTCTTTTGCGGCTTTTTTGTCAAGCTTAAAGGGTATTACAAGATCGGGACGCAAATCTCCCGCAAACTGTCTTGACATGACGACAGGATTTCCACAGAACGGACATTTTGTTGCGCCTGTAGTATCGTCAGCGATTATTTCACCGCCGCACGAATTGCATACGTAAACGGATATTCCATCCGTTTCACCCTCCTGCCACTGACTGTTTGCGGATGTATCCCATTCAATGTTATCATCAGGCTTTTCTGTTTTTAATTCTCTGTCGTAGTCCTTAAGTGTCTCCGCATCAAAAACCGTGTCGCAATAAGGACACTTCATTTGCTGTAATGAGCTGTCAAATTCGATAGCTCCACCACAGCACGGACACTTATATTCCAACAGGTTATCCATAAAAGTGTATTCCTTTCAGATTTTGTGATTCGCGATATTATTTTATATCGGCGTCATCGAATTTGTCACCGCATTCAGGGCAGAACTTCGGTGGATTATGCGGATCCTCAGGTTCCCAACCGCATTTATCACAGCGGTACAACGGCGCTCCGGCAGGCTTTTTGCTACCGCAATTCTGGCAGAACTTTCCTTTGTTTACTGCACCGCAGGAGCAGGTCCAGCCGTCTGCATCGGCAGGCTTGGGTGAACCACACTCGGGGCAGAACTTGCCTGTTGCCGTTGCTCCGCACTTACACTTCCATGCGCCTGATTGCACCGGCGCAGGTTTTTTTGCGCCGCATTCAGGGCAGAACTTGCCTGTTGCCGTTGCTCCGCATTTGCACTTCCATGCACCCGGAGCAGCCTCACGAGGTTCAGCATTCTTTTGCTGCTGTTGTACCTGCTGATTCTGAGCGCCCATTTTGAAAAGATCCTGAGCGTTCATGCCGCCGCCTGCGTTCATTGCCATGCCCATACCCATGAATCCTGTCATGGCACCGGCTTCGTTTGCAGCGGCAGTTTTCATGGCTTCTGCCTGTGCGCCGACAAGCGTTGCGGCTGCCATTGTTGGGTCACGCATAATAGCAGCGTGTTGAGCTTTTTTGATAAGCTCTGCGTCTTCGTCCGACAGTGTGATGGGATTGAGCGCCACGGAAACAACCTTTAAGCCTCTGAGGTCTTGCCATTTTGCGGTAAGAGCCTCATTCATTGCCGATTCAAGCTCCTGCGCATGAGCGGGAAGCGCGTTCGGACGGATCTCCAATTCGGAAATCTTTGCAAAAGCAGGCATGAGTGCGCTTATGAACTCGGTTTTGAGCTGATTGTCTATTTCGGCGCGTGTGTATTCTTTTTCTATATTGCCGCATACGTTTGTGTAGAAGAGAAGCGGATTTGCTATTTTGTATGAATATATACCGTTGCAACGAACAGATACATCAATATCAAGATTTATGTTATGGTCAACTACACGGAACGGAATGGGATTCGGTGTTCCGAATTTATTGTCGATTATCTCTTTCGTATTGAAATAGTAAACTCTCTGGTCTTTGCCCGTATCGCCGCCGTACGTGAAACGCTTTCCTATTGTTTTGAACGTGTTTACTATACTTTCGCCGAGCTTGCCCGAAAAAATGCTCGGTTCTGTTGATGAATCATACGTAAATTCACCCGGCTCCGCACATACCTCGACGATTTTGCCTTGTTCAACGATTATCATGCACTGTCCGTCTGCAACGGCTATACCCGAGCCGTTTGAAATTATGTTGTCGTTGCCTTTTGTATTTGACGAACGAGAGCTTGTTCTTTTTTGTCCCTTTACTACCAATACATTACTGTCGATTGCGTCACAGTAAAAAAATTCCTTCCATTGATCGGCAAGTGTGCCGCCCAATGCGCCTATTGCAGCTTTTATAAGTCCCATAATAAACCTCCGAATTTTACCGCTTAATGTTATACGGAAAATATTATACAATATTTAATCGGAATATACATTTGAGAAGATATAATATCCTCTCAAATTTGTTCCTAAAGATAATTATACCATAATATGTGACAAAAATCTACATTAAATATGATATTTATCGGTGCCGATCCCAATACCTCAATTATTTGATTTTATCCGCTTTGCGTATTCTGAGTGTATTGAGTATTGCGAGAATAAGCGCTCCGACGTCTGCGAAAATTGCGAACCACATATTTGATTTACCTGCTATGCTGAGTGCAAATATGACAGCCTTTATCAGGAGTGATACGACAATATTTTCAGTAATAATACGCATTGTTGTTTTGCTCAGGCGTATGAGGTACGGAAGCTTTTGAATTTTGTCATCCATAATTACAACGTCAGCCACTTCTATTGCAATATCCGTACCCGATTTTCCCATTGCAACGCCTATATCGGCAGAGGTAATGGATGGTGCGTCGTTTATCCCGTCGCCCGTGAATATGAGCTTTTCATTTTTGCCCTTCTGGTTCATAAGCTCGGATACAAGCTCGGCTTTCTGATTCGGGAGCAGTTGAGATTCTGCCTGATCGATGCCTGTTTTGAGAGCGATTGTTTTTGCTGTTGCGGCATTGTCGCCTGTGAGCATTACTGTTTTCTTTATGCCGAGTGATTTCAAATCGGAAATTGCATCGGCGGCACCGTTTTTGATTTCATCGGATATGAGAATGTATCCGCAATAAACGTCACCGCGCGCAATATGTACGGCAGTACCCGGAGCAGACGGTGCTGTGACATCGATACCGCAGGATTCAAGAAGCCCCTTGTTCCCGGCAAGTATTTTTTCTCCGTTTAATACAGCGGCAAGTCCTTTGCCGGCAATTTCTTCGGCATCCGACAAGTCGTCATATGCTTTTGAATCGCAAAATTCCGTACAAATTGCTTTTGCAATCGGATGATTCGAAAACTTTTCGATTGAAACCGCAATCCTTTTCAGCTCTTCTTCGGTTGTGTTTTCGGAGTATATTTCGGAAACCTTGAAATTACCTTTTGTTATTGTGCCTGTTTTGTCAAATACGGCTATCGATGCGTTTTTCAGTATTTCAACCGTACTGCATCCTTTTATGAGGACACCGTTTTTGGCTGCGGCACCTATGCTTATAAAAAATCCGAGAGGCACGGATATGACAAGCGCACACGGACACGATATTACAAGAAGCATAAGACCTCTGTATATCCATTCGGAAAAATTGTTTCCCGAAAACAACGGCACTATCAATGAAATAAATACGGCTATTATAACGACTGCCGGAGTATAGTACCTTGCAAACTTAGTGATGAATTTATCAACCTTCGGCTTTTGTGCAACGGCGTTTTCGACAGTTTGCTGAATGAGCGTTGCCGTGGAGTCCTTATATTCCTTTTCAACCTTTACTGTAATAGCGTTCTGCATATTGATTGATGCGCTGAGAACGCTTTTGCCCTCGCAGACATTTACGGGAAGCGATTCGCCCGTCAGAGCAGACATATCGAGGGCAGTGTTTCCTTGGGTAACAGTGCCGTCGAGAGGAATCTTTTCGCCTGCCTTGACAACGATAAGCTCGCCTTGTTTAACGTTGCGCGCGTTTACCGTTTCAATGGCTCCGTCTCTTATGACGTTTGCTGTTTCGGGGGCAAGGGTGAGAAGCTCCTTGACTGATGAACGCGAATTTTCAACGGCGACATCCTGAAAGAGCTCTCCGACATCGTAAAACAACATTATTATAACGGCTTCCGGACATTCTCCCACAAAAAATGCGCCTATGCCTGCAATAGCCATTAGAAAGTTCTCATCGAATACCGAGCCGTGTATTATATTGCAAGCCGCATTTTTGAGAACCTCAAAGCCTGCAACGAGATACGCGGGCATATACAGCGCGAGCCGTATAAGAAAATGCGTGCTTTCATTAAGTGCCGTTTTATCCGTTATTATTGCGGCAACAAAAAGTATTGCGGAAACGATTATTTTTAAGAGTTCTTTTTTCTGATGCTTTTTCATTTCATTTAAGCCTTTCCTTGAGATTTCATACGACAAAATCATCAAACGTATCCGTATACGTTTTTATGAAATTCTCTCAATTTCAACTATCGGCATTACGCGCCTTATTTCTTTTCTCAATACGTCGTCAAGCTCCTCATTGATGTCCGATTCAACCACAAGCTTTTCTGTCATGAAAACAAGATTTGCCGATTTGACCTCGGGGAGCTTTTGTATTGCTCTTTCCAGCTTCTTTGCGCAGTTTGCACAGTCGATATTTTTAACCTTATAAACAGTGATCATATTTTTTTATCTCCTTTTAATTCATTTTATTCTTCTATATGGTCTATGCCTTGACTTATTATTGTTCTGACGTGATTATCGGCAAGCGAATAAAATATCGTTTTGCCGTCGCGTCTGCATTTTACAAGCGAGCCCTGCTTGAGTATTCTGAGCTGGTGCGAAATGGCGCTCTGAGTCATTTCAAGCGTATCCGCTATCTGACATACGCACAACTCTTTTTCCGCGAGAGCACATAGTATTCTTATTCTTGTTGAGTCGCCGAACAGCTTGAAAAGCTCCGAAAGAAGATACATTTCCTCTTCAGAGGGTAGCCGTTGTGATATTTTCCCGGGAATTTCGGGATGATTTATGTGATTGGGACAATCTGTTTCTATTGTATCGTCTGCGTACATTTTATTTGAACATCCTTTCATATGAATAACTGTTCATATTATAATACCGAAAATAAAAAATGTCAATACATTTTTTCAAATATATTGACATAAAAACAAATTTTTTTATTTTTTTTTAATTAAATTACCAGTTTACGGGATCGCCGTCTATGTTTGTTTTTTCGGGCGTATCATAGTTAAACCATTCACAGCGTCTCAAACCGAGCTCGGTGAACTCATTCAGGAACTGCTTTTTATCACAAAGAAGCTTTTCGGCAGATTCGCCGCCTGCGTTTTTCCGTTCGTCATGGTGGAAGCAAATGCTTATGTAAGCGGGAGCAATGCGCGCGATGCGAACACGTTTTTTCTGTTCCGGTGTTTCCGCAAGAGCTTCCGCTTTGTCAAACAGAGAGAATACTTCATCAAGGTGCGGTGCGAATTTTTCAAAATATCCGTACGGATGTGAGAAGCAGTGAATGTGTTCGCCATATGTGGCGTCGTTAAGTATGCTTATGTATTCGCGAATATACTGCCAGCCCTTGCCGTAAAAGCCTTCGAGGAAATCCTCAATATGGTATTCGTATTCTTCTTCAGACATATAAGGATTCCACAAAAGCTTGCACAGAAGAGATGTTTTCAGTTCGCACAAGTCGGCGCCGAGCCCTGTGTGCGCTCCGAGCGTAAGCATACCTTTTGTATTATGGTCGGCAAAGAAGCGCATATTTTCGCGCAGTATAGAGAGATTCGGCAAAGGCATTGAGAAGTGCGAGAAGTCTGTTACATAATCCCATATGTAAAGATTGTTGCATACGGTGCTCCAATCCTCAACGTCTTTGCAGAAGGCTGTGTTTGATTCGCAGTGAGGGTCGTAAAGGGGATGACGGAAACAGCATTCGTATGAACAAAGTCTTACCGCAACATTGTGGCGAGGCTTTGTTTTGGCAGGCAGATGTCTTGTGTATTGATATGCAAGAGTATCAACGAGAACATCGGGAAATTCCTTTTCAATTTCCTCTGCCACGGCGTTTACAAACCTGAGCATTGCACCGCTTGGGCTGCCTTCCTCCTCGTCAATGGCGCGGCACCTGTCACACGTGCAGTAATCACAGTTATCATTCTGCGAAATGGATATGAATGCTTTTTTGCTTGTCCTAAGACGCTTGAGCGCGTTTTCCGTAACGATTTTCAGCACGTCGGAATTGGAAATGCACAGCTGATTCGGAGTGCGTTTGCCGTTTCTGAGAGCGAAATATTCGGGATGCGATTCAAAATATTCCTTCGGTGGGCACAGCGATGAAAATGTATGGCAAAAACCGTTATATCCAAGGCACCCACCCATGTTGTCGGGTATATTTTCCGCATTGAGCTTAAGCTTTACTCTCATTGACGGCCTTGTTTTTGTATCCCAATACATACAGTCGCGGAAATTAAGCACCGGACGCTCAATTATTTTATCGCCGGCAAATATATCGTGCGATATTTTGTCTCTGATTATTTCCGCGTCATAATTAAACCAGCGCCAGCCTATGTATTTTTCGAGATATGTGTATACCGCGTACAATGTGCCTCTGTCGCTTCCGCCGTAAAGGGAAAGCTGACCGGGGTAGGCAGCTATTTCAAAATCATCAGTTCCGAGGTCGTCACGCACATCGCGCCTGTTTGTTGCGCCTACAAGTATTTCCGCGTCGGAAGCGGTGCTTTCATCATACACAAGCTCCTGCTTGAAGCCTGTTGCCTTGTTGAGGTACGAAATAAGTTCGTTTGCCGCAAAAAGCACTGTCTCGGAAGGATTTTTTGCGACTACCACACGGTATTCATTTACCGATTTGCCGGATATTCTTGCCGAAATTGTTTTGTATGCCATAGTGATCTGTATACTTCTGCATTAAGGGTTGAAATCTTATTGCAAAAAGCTTCCTTTCTTTGAAGTTGAGATCATGCCGCGCGATATTGCGGCAGGAAATAAAAGGACACTGAAATATCAGTTGCTCCTTTCGTTTTAATTATATAAAAAAGATGTTTGTATGTCAATACATAATTTCGGAAAATCAATACGTAAAATATGCCTGATTACAGCAATGCTTTTGCCGCTTCGACGAATTTGACCATATCTTTTTCGTATTCGGATACGAGTTCTCTTCTGTAAATGACGGCGGCAGGGTGATAAAACGGCATAAGAGCAAATTTAAGCGAATATTCGCTGTTTTCGTATTCTATAAGTGAACCGTGAACGTCGGATATTTTTGCGGACTTATTGCCTGTGACGGCAAAGAGCGGCGTGTTGCCGAGAGTTACGACAAGCTTCGGCCGGGCAATGCAAAGCTCCTTTAAGAGCCATTCGCGATACGCTGTTATTTCATCCTGAGACGGAGTGCGGTTTGATGCACGGTGAGATTTAGGATTGATTTTGACGGGGCGAAATTTGACTGCGTTTGTAATATATATATTGCTTCTCTCGATTTCTGCCGCGTTGAGGAATGCGGAAAGATTTTTGCCTGCTTTGCCTACAAACGGATGACCTGTTGCTTCCTCGTCTGCTCCGGGTGCTTCTCCTATGAATACTATACCCGACTCAAGCGAGCCTTCGCCGAATACGTACTTTTTTTCTCCGTGATAAGAGGCGTAATAAAGATCGAGTTCTTTTTTTGCCTGTGTTTTTTTGTCCATAAACAGATTGCCGGATTTCCTTTCTGATATAGTGTTATATTTTGTTTTGCTCTGCATAAATTGCCGATGTTTGAATTATAAATTAATACAACAAAAAAGTCAACACAAAAAAACGGAGGCAGTGAATGGGTGCTGTTATTGGAATATGCGGTTTTGAAAAGAATAATTACATAGGCGTGCCGAGAAAGTATGTCGAATGTATATATAAAGCAGGGGGAACGCCGCTTATATTACATGATAATGTACTGCTTGCTGAAGAATATATAAATATAGTACACGGGATAATGTTTGTAGGCGGAGGCGATATTGCGGCGCATTATTTCTTTCAGGAGCAGGATGAAAACGCAAACGGAATTGACCCTGAGCGCGACGCTTTTGAATTGATGATATGCAGGCTTGCATACCGCAAGGGTATACCGATATTCGGCATATGCAGAGGCTGTCAGACGATAAATGTTGCGCTCGGAGGTGATCTTATTCAGAATATACAAGATCATATGAACAGCTCCGAAGGAGAATGTCATCCGATAAAGCTTTCAGAGGAGAGTATACTGTTCAGAGCTTTCGGCGAGGACAGAATAAACGTAAATTCATATCATCATCAGTCATGTGGCGTTCTTGCAAAGGGCTTGAGGGTGACCGCGATAAGCTGTGACGGCATAATTGAGGCGTTTGAATGCGACCATACGTATATAAGCGCGGTGCAGTTTCATCCGGAGAGGAGTATAGAGGCTGATGCAAGATTTCTCGGGCTGTTTGGCGATTTTGTAAATGCCTGCGATAGGAAGCGTAAAAAATGTTGACATAAATTTTTTTTATTGTATAATTATATAAAATTTATTTTTTACTTCGAAAGGAATTTTTATTTGCATGACAGCTTTTCCTTATAAGAATGCGGCAGACTACGGGTTTTTGCCGGGGAATGACGCCCAAAGCAATACTGTTGCTTTGCAGAATGCGGTTTTGGGCGGAGGCACTGTTGTTGTAGGCGTGCCGGGTATATACGATATGAGCGGCACGGTGCTTCTTGACAGCTACACTACAATTGAATTCGGCAACGGAACCGTTGTTCGCCGTGTAGCTCCGCCGACAGGTCAGTGCGCGTATGCCTTTGTAAACAGGGGAGCCTATACGAGAACTTACAATACGGATATAACAATATCGGGACTTCATCTTTTGTGCAATGGGAATGAAGCAATGGGAAATGCAAGCGGACTTCCTTTGAGAGATGACGGCAGAGAAAATGAATGCGATCATATAATGGGGCTGAGAGGTCATGTTTCGTTTTTTTACTGCAACAATGTTGTAGTGAGGGATTTTGTGTGTCCGGACCTCTTGTCAATATCGTATGCCGTGCAGATAAGCACGTTTGAAAATTTTGTTTTTGAAAACGCTCGCGTTGAGGGCAGAAAAGACGGCGTACATCTGGGACGAGGCAAAAAGTTTGCGATTCGCCACTGCATTTTCAAAACATTTGACGACCCTATCGCACTGAACGCATTTGACTATACTTCATCAAATCCTCAGCTCGGCTGGATAGAGGACGGCGTTATTGAGGATTGCTATGACCTTAACCAGAAATCAACGGACGGTTTTTTCAGCAGGATACTCGGCGGCTCGTGGTGCGACTGGAAAGAGGGAATGATGGTAAAGCATTGTGACGCGGTAGTCAATAACGGACGCATTTACAGAGTTTTAATGGATATAGACGGCAAGGAATACAAATCCGTAACGCCTCCGACTCATGAGAGAGGCTTCAAGGTTCTTGACGGTATTTGCTGGTATATGTGTCAGGACGACGGTGCAATTTACAACTGCGGCTGCAGAAACATTCATTTCAAGGACATATTTTTGCAGAAAAAGCGCGAGATTGCTTTTGCAATCAATTTTGAAAACAATAATTGGGCGCACAGCTGTTATCCGCATTCGGTAATGCCTGTTCAGGAGGATATTATATTTGAAAATATATTCTTCCAAAATGAGATACCGATCCTTATTCTTGCCGTGTCTCCGATAAATACAATAAAACTTGTAAATTCCGTAATGAAGGACAGCAAGATTCTTTTGAATACTCTTGAGGACGTTGAAGGACTTGTTTACGGCAACACGGATATTCTATTGACCGGCACGACCTTCAAGGGCAGTACGAGCGAGGCTTTGATTTCGTGTACGGGTGAGAGGACCGCAACGGTAAAGATAACAAATTCAATAGCACAAAGCGACTTCAAGCCTGCCGTTGAGGGAAATGTGACTGTAATTTCATCCGATATTCCGCTCTCAAAAGCAGAATGAAAATATCAAAAATATAATGACAAAAACGCCTGACAATTTTCTCTCTTGTTTTTAACGGGGAGTTTGCAAGCGCAAAAAATATCGGCAGAGAGATTGTTTTTCTCTGCCGATTTGTATTATAATGATATGGATGATGAAAACGGATAAAGGA
>CAMEIT010000052.1 GCA_945918795.1 uncultured Clostridia bacterium
GAAACTTTAATAAACTTTGTAGTTGGCAATCAGCCTCGCCGGTGGTCGTCGAGTCAGATTGCCATTTACTTTACGTTTTTTCTTTAAGTGAAATGTACCGCATGATTGCATATTCACAATAATCAATTTGTGGTGGAAATTATTTTTACTTGCAAATATCGGGCAAAAAGAAGGCTCCCTTGTGTAAAGGGAGCTGTCATCGAAGATGACTGAGGGATTGTTTGCATTATGATTTCATTTTCACTATAATAAATTTGCGGTAATTTTTTTCGCAAAAAAACGGATAAAGAGAAGGCTTCCTCCGGGAGGAAGTCGGCGCGGTAGGTGACTGAAGGAGAACGCGATACAATTAAATCAGTATTGATTTAATACTGCTTGAGACTCCTTCTGACGCTGATGTGGTTGGCTTATTGCCATTTATTTTCCTTTTCTATTTAAGTAATATGTGCCGTATATTGGCGTTGTTCCGTAAAAAACCAAAAGAGAAACGAAAATTCAATGCTCATCTTGCCGCCATACTCTCGGCGGGAAGATGAGCAGATGCAAAGCAGATTAAGTTTTCGGGTCTGGGGACTTTTTCAAAAGTCCCCAAGAAAAGTCCCCAAGAAAAAAATTAAAACCATTTGACAAATACAATAAAAGACTGTATAATATAATACGATTACAGGAATACGACAAAGTGCTGTTCATGTATTATACAGTCGGAAAAGTACGAGTATTGACCGATTTTCAAGCTTTAGTGAGCAAAAAAGGATCGGGCAGGGCATATGAGTGGCTTAATTTCGGAGAGCAAAAGTATGGTACGACCGGCGCGCAAAAGAGACGGGTTAATATAAATATGAAGAAAATATTTGAAAAATTAAAGAGTAAATTAGGCAAGAACGGCTCTCCTGCCATTGCGCTCCTATTATTTGCGGCAGCTTTTACAATAACGGTCATGTCGATAGGCTCATGCACGCGAATAGAGATAGACAGATACCAATTCGGTCAGATGGTGCGGAGCATTGTCGACGGAGAAAAGGGCGAAGTAGTTGCGGTAATAAACGGTACGGAATATTACGAGCAGGATCTGAAGCTTATGATAGAGATGCTGAAGGTTTCCGAACCGGAATACAATTCTCTCAAGGAGGATCAGGTAAAATCGCTTGCGGGGAATGCCCTGGTAAAGCAGAAGCTGCTTTTGCACGAGTTTGACAGACTCAAGCTTACTGTTGCAGACGACGAATACAACGAATACGTTGAAAAGGCAAAACAGGAAGCGCTTGATACGATTGCGCTCAACAACGACGAATCAAAAGCATTGACGGACTACATTTCGGGCTACGGATGCACATTTACCGAATATTGGCAGGATGAATACGTACTTGCTTCATACATGGACAACATAAAGCTTGACAAGGTAAGCGAGTATATATGCGAGCAAAAGGGATATTCAAAGGTTTCATCGGTATATCTCGAGCAGTATCTTACGGGACTTTTGAATGACGGCACGTACGAGGTAACTCTTTTCGGCGAGGAATTTAAATAATAAGATTATATTTGGAGATATTACATTGAAGAGATTTTTATTGACATTTGTATTTGCGGTGTGTGTGTTTGCTTGTTGTCACGCTGTTAAGGCACAGGCGTGTGTTGCTCCGCTTGAATATGCGTCCGATTCCGACGTCATGCTTTACAAGACTGATGACATTGCAATGCAGTATTGCAAGCTTGAGATAAGACCTACCGCGGCAGGATATTTTGCCGTAACGGCTGAAATTGCCGTAAAGAATAACGGCGATGACGCCGATGTTACATTCGGTATACCGTATTATTTTTATAATGGCTTGTCACAGGTTTCATCTCTTGCCGTAAATTATAAAGGTTCAACTTCAAAGGTAACAAAGCTCAATGCAGTTAAAAACGAAGAGCTTGGTGATACCGCACCGTTTTACAGCTCCTATTATTGCTGGAATGCCGATATAAAATCGGGTGAGACAGCGTATATGTATATTACATTTACTGCTTCGCAACGTAATTACGAAAACAATACAATATGCATAGATATACCCCTTGACGTGCTTAAGTATTGGTCAAATAAAAGCGGCAGTGCCCGGATAACAATTGACAGCGCGGCAGTAAACATATATTCTTACGACAGAAATCCTTCAATTGCGCCGTCGTTTGTTTATTCCGACGGAAAGCTCGTTTGGAAGAACGATATATCGATTTACAACGGCAATCTTACCGTTTACCACAATGTAGATTACTCCGTAATATATAAATTCTTCTCCAATATATATACGTCGGGACCTCAAAAAGAGGCAGCAGAGCTGTTCAGAACACGTCAGTATGATGCGGCAATATCATTTATTGACGAGAACGTTCTCACGGAAGATATAAATTTCGTGTTCATGAAAATGGTATGCTATGAAAATCTCGGCTTGGAAAGCTCGGCAAACGAGATACTCAAGACTATTTATGACAAGAATGTATGCTTTTCGGCTGATAACAAGTATGATATTTCCGAATATGTAAAAAAGAGAATGCTTTATATGTATTACTCTTCCATAGACGGAAAAACAGAGGAATTGCTTGAGGCAAAAAAGAACATTCTGAAAACGGGCATTGAATCCCTTTCGGAATCAAAGTCATCTGTTTTCATGACGTGGGCAAAGGAAGAGCTTAACAGCCTTGAAGGCGAATCCTCGGGCAATAACAACAACAATAACAATCAGGGAACAGGTGACCCGACTCAAAAGTCATGGCTGAAAGAGATAAGCGAGCCGGTTATAATAACCGTCGGCATAGTTATGATAGTTGTTGTAATATTCTGCCTGACAGGTATGTTTTCGGGAATGAATAAAAACAAAAAGACAAAAGCACGCAATGTAAAAAGATAACCAAGGAGTTCTGAAATGAAGAAAATAGCAACTGTTATTGCAATCATAGTCGCGTTTATTGCTGTGGGATATGTGTGCTGGCGCTATTTCGATAATAATTTTAAGGAATACAGTCCCGTTGCCGAAATGGAGCTTCAAGGGGATGAGGAGCTGTATTTTTTCAAGGATTCGTTTGCAACAGTCTCTCAAAAAGCAATAAAATCTTACAGCCTTGACGAGGACGGAAACATTACGGAAATTTATTCGGAAATTTGCGAGAATCCAGACGTTGTATTTTCTTCTCAAAACTATTTCGTGGTATCAGACGAAAACAAATGCCGCGTTTATTCGACATTTGACGGTGCATTTGCTTTGTATGCCGGGCTTGACGGCAATTTTATTTCGGCGCATCAGTTTTCGGACGGCTTGTATGTAAAAGTAAAGGAAGCAACGGGCGCATCCGTTACGGTTTACGAATGTGCGAAAGAAAAAGAGCCGAAGAATATTTCGGCGGAAAAGGATTTCGTATTTTCGGATTACTGCCGTGACGATTCAAACGGAAATGAGTTTTTTATTTCGTATGAGGCTTCGGGAGAATACATAAAGCTTGTAATAAGAATATATAATAATGATATTCAAATAAAACGCATTGAGCTTGATAACGTTGTTTATAACGATTTTGATTATATCAGCGGAATGTTTGTATTCTATACAGATTATTCGATGTTCTTTATAAATATCGATACGCTTGTCAGACGCACTCAGAATTGCTATGACATAAAGAGCCTTGATAAATTTGTTTACGACGACAAAATAGTTTATTATTGGAAGGATGCTTTCTTTGACGGTGTAAACAATATGTTTACGGTGAATAAAGAGACGGGCAGATTGACGTCTTTTGCAAAACGCGAAAATGTTTGTGCTTATGACGGGAATCTGATTTATACGGACGGAAAATATGTAAAGGTTTATGATTTCTCCGACTCTTTGATTGATGATAATATGCTGTTCTCGGAAGATGGCATAAAAAAGCTCGGAGTTATGGGCGATCTTGTTGCGGCAGTAAAGGATGATTCTATCAAGTTTATGAAAAAGGCCGATTGACGGCGAGATAAAGAGCGTGATTTTGGTTGCGGAAAATAATAAAAGTGGGGATTGGTTATGGAATTGACGTATTATGATTATATAGTTTTGCTGATAATGGCTGTCAGCATCATATTCGGAATATATAAAGGCTTCATTTCGTCCGCGGGCAGTATACTTGTAACATTGTGCGCGTGGGGCGGAGCGCTTTTATTTACAGATGATCTTGCGCTTCTGATACAGCAAAAAACAAATATTCTCGAAGAGATAATTTATTATGTTCAGGCTGATGAAACGATAGCGGATCTCACATTGAGGAAAACGAGTATATTCTCGCTTTCGGCGGAAACAATAGCCGAGGCCGTGGAGGGTGCCAACATTCCCGAATTTTTTAAGCCTCATATAATACAGAATATAAACAATCAGGTATTTGACGCTGTCGAAACACTCGGGGATTATTTTGATTATACGGTCGGTTCGGCTATTCTCAATATACTTTGCTTCTTCGGCATACTCATTATTGTGGCACTTATAACGTCGATTGTCAAGTCGGGTCTTGAAGCGATGTTTAAGCTTCCCGCACTCAGATATGTTGACGGCTTGCTCGGCGCGGGCTTCGGTGCAATAAGAGGATTATTTATAGTATACGCATTCTTTATGCTTTTGCCGGTACTGCTTCTGGTTATGCCGGAATCGATAATAACTAAGTACCTCGGCAATGTTTCGGATGCACCTATTGCATCTGTATTTTACGACAATAATATTCTACTGAAATATATAGGCGGTTTTATCAAGTTAACTTAAAATATTTTAAGGAGGCAGAAATTTGCCAAAGAAAAAGGTTAGTTTTGAGAGCGATGTTCTCAAACAGGAATTTGCCGCGGCAAAGCCGGCAAAAGGTAAAAAGTATTATTACGTCATATATGCTTTGATAGCAGTAGCACTCATTACTGCTGTCGGATATTATATATATCTCAAGAATACCGAACTCAGTGTTGATTGGTATGGCTACGGTAAGGCGCTTGCTTCACTTAAGGAAGATCACAGTGATTACGAAGATATAATTATTGCAATCGGAGACGACGTTAAGGTAACAAAGGAAGAATACTATAAATTAAAAATACTCAACGATTATACATTTGACGGTCTTATTATCGAATACAATAAATATATAGAGAAAAACGGCGAAAACATGACGGCTGAGGAAAAGGCCGAGCTTAAGCCCGAAGTCGTAAGTGATGATGAGATATTGGAGAGCATTATCAATACTGAAATAGGATACCTCGAAGCCATGAAGGCAGGCGTCCATATGGACTATGCAACCGCATATTCCCAGGTAAATGCCAACTACCTCACATACAAGGATATTATGGATATATACGAGCCGCAGGACGAGCTGTATATAAAAGCCGAGGAAAGCATAAAGCAAATGGAGCTTGTTGCATCGGGTATGGGTGTTTCAATAGATGAATACATAGAATATCTTGCGAGGGACTCAATCAAAATACTTGCGGCGGCAATGCTTGAGGAGCAGTGGCAGTCGGAATTCAAGGACCTTGATTTTGACGGTACGGTTGACGATTACATTTCGTATAAATATGATACTGCACGCGAAAATTACACAATAAACATTTACGGTTTGGGGTGATGGCAATGCGGTTAAAATTGGGTTTGAACAAAGCAAAGCTGAAAAATCATTTCAGATATTTTGTATGGGTATATGTTGTGGTCGCGGTTATTGCCGGAGCACTTTTGAATATGTCGGTAACGATTGCAAAGAACCAGTCGCCGCCGGAGTGTAAGCTGTATTCGTATATATGCGGAGATGCGATTTCGGCATCGTATTTTTACATTTTCCTTGATGAAATGACGCAAGCGTTTCCCGATATGGAGGTTGTCAGCTGCGAAAATCTTTCGTATAATACAAGCGGCACCATGTCGTCGCAGTATAAGCAGAAATTCCTTTCGCTTATATCAAACGGCTACGGAGACGTTATGATATTGCCGTATCAGGATTTTGCGGATCTTGTTCAGTACGGATACTTTGACCCGCTTGAGGATGATTTTGCAGAGTATATAGACGATCTTGATCCGGTAAGCCTGAAAACGGTTACAATGCGCATTGAAGACGAGGACACGCACGTTTACGGCATTCCGCTCGGGGATCTTGAATTTTTCCCGTATTCATACGATACCTCTGACAAGGTTATAGTATTGATGAATTATTCGCTTAACAAAGACAATGCAAAGAGACTGCTTAAGTGGTATCTCGATTATATGATAGAAACCGATTGGTACGGCAGTACTTTATAATATCAGCAGGAGGAAAAAATTTATGATGTATTATTGTCCGCAGTGCGGCACAAAGGTTTTGCAGGGTACAACAGTTTGCCCTCAGTGCGGTACGGCACTCAAGTTTGTAATACAAACCGGCGGAAATAACAGCAATCTCAATTCATCGGCAAGAACTACTCCGATGAAGAAAAAGAACGCAATGGGTATAAACAGCCTGTCGGATGATTTGTCGGGTTTTACGACAGAAACAGGTCCTGTGCTCAAATATAATGAATTTGCGGACCCGGATAATATAGGCGAGCAGATTCAGGACAATGATGATATGTCGATAATCGGCATTAATGACAATACGCTTATAGATGATTACGAAGCGGAATTTCAGACAGACAAACAACAACACGATATGGATATACAGAACAAGACACTTCTCGGCACCATTTCTACCCCCATGGCAAGAGGAGCGGCAAGCGGAGTAAACGAGCTGTCCAAGTATAAGATTATTACGCAGATTTTTGACAAAAAAATGGGCTTTGATGCGGCAGAGCTTGAATCAAAGCTTAATATGTACGCAAAATTGGGGTATCATATAGTACCGAACACTATGATATGCCAGCCGGGACAAGACTTTTTCGCTTTGATGGAAAGAACAGTTCCAGAAGTGCCGCCGCAACCGGTACAGCCGCAGCCTGTGCAACCGCAGCCGCTTGGCGATACGGACGCACACGCTCCGGAGAATAAGACGGAAGAAAGTCTTTGAAACGTCGGAATTAAAGTTTTTTGAAGCTTGTATCGCGGCGTCTGAAAATATATCAAAGGCGCCTTGAAAAGCTACATCGTTTTGATATTGACGACATTGTATAAAAAGACTGTTCCGATATTTGCTTTCGGAACGGTCTTTTTAATATGTTGTACCGGTGTTATTTGTTGAGCAGATATATTGCAATATTCAAATATGCGGTAAATAAGCTCCATATCAGATACGGTATTTGCAGATATGCTGCCGTATGACTTATTTTCGAGAAGCATACGATCATTTTGATAATAAGGAAAATGAGCAGCAGTATCCAAATAAATGATATAAGATACGCATGAAAGTTAAAAAACAGTATGGTCCAGAAGAAATTCACTGCAAGCTGAACGGCATAAAGCTTAAGGCATCCCGACGATATGTTTTTTGTTTTCATATAAATGAGGTACGACGATATTCCCATGAGTATGAACAGAATACTCCATACGACGGGGAATACCCATGCGGGCGGCG
Source organism: uncultured Clostridia bacterium (assembly GCA_945918795.1). Lineage (GTDB taxonomy): Bacteria > Bacillota > Clostridia > HGM11327 > HGM11327 > SIG351. Next base: position 7,501 of record CAMEIT010000052.1, read on the forward strand.
CAAGAGCAGGCTGAGTGAGATCGGTATATATCTGCATTTCGCCATGAGTTATGACGGCTGAAAGTCCGCCTGTTGCAAGCGGAATGATGATAGATATGATTAAAGCTTTATAATTTATTTTTGACATGACTTAATGATACCCTTTGTTGATTTATTTCAGAAATATTTTATGCAAGAAAACGAATTTAATTACAATTTTTTTGAGAAGGCTGAATTTTTTTCGGGAAAGTGGAATGGTAATATGACTGACAATGAGAAAGCACTGAATATTTTGGAAAATGTTTATAAGGATGCCGGTACGGCGCTTAAGTTCAATTCCGTTTTTGAATTGCTTGTAAGCGTAATATTATCGGCTCAGTGTACTGATGTAAGAGTAAACAAAGTAACAAGCGAGCTTTTCAAAAAATACAACACGCCAAAGGCAATAGCCGATATGGATATTGCCGAATTGGAGGATTACATAAAAAGCTGCGGACTGTATAAAAACAAGGCAAAAAATATAAAGGCAATGGCAAATGCACTTCTCGAGAGCTTTGAAGGGAATGTTCCGTCAACAAGGGAAGAGCTTATGAGTCTGCCGGGCGTGGGAAGAAAAACGGCAAATGTAATGCTCAGCGTCGGCTTCGGGAAGCCTGCGTTTGCAGTTGATACGCACGTATTCCGTGTTGCAAACAGAATCGGTCTTGCAGATGGTAAAACGCCCGATGACGTTGAGAAGCAGGTCACTTCTATCGTGCCCGAAGAAAAATGGGGAAACGCTCACCACTGGCTCATACATCACGGCAGGAGAATATGCCATGCGCAAAATCCAGACTGCGAAAATTGCCCTGTGAGAATATGCTGTAAATTTTATGCGGAAAAGAACAAAAACTGAAATATTACTTTGATGAAAAAAGGCGCTCCGTGTTATTGAACCGAAACGCCTTATTTTTATTATATTTTCTTCCAATGCACGCCGTCTTTTGTATCCTCGAGAATTATGCCCTTGCTCTTAAGCAAATCACGTATTCTGTCGGCTTCTGCCCAGTTTTTGTTTTTGCGTGCCGCCTGCCTTTGAGCAATAAGCTCTTCGATTTCGGAATCGATTGAAGTATCATTTGTGCGGCGCTTCAACAGACCGAGCACACCCGTAAGCTCCGTGAGCATATTAAGTGCGGCCTTTGCCTTTGCAGAGGAGAAGTCGTCATTGATGCTTGTATTTATCTCTCTTACAAGGTCGAAAATTACAGACAAAGCATCTGCCGTGTTGAGGTCGTCGTCCATTTTTGCAATAAATGCTGTTCTGTATTTATCGAGAGCACTCTGCCATTCGGAATCGGTTTCGGAAGCGTCATCCTTTTTCTCGGATATTATCTGCTCAAGACGGAATTTGAGGTTGTAGAGACGATCCAGGGCATTTTTCGTGGCAAGTATTGCATCGTCCGTGTAATTTATCGGATTGCGGTACTGCACCTGAAGCAGGAACATCCTGAGGACCTCGAGGTCGTATTTCTCGGAAACCTGACGGACTGTAATAAAGTTGCCGAGCGACTTGCTCATTTTTTCTCCGTTTATCTGAATGTATCCGTTGTGCATCCAATATCTTGCGAACTGCTTGCCTGTGCAGCATTCGCTCTGCGCGATCTCGTTTTCATGGTGCGGGAATATGAGGTCGAGTCCGCCTGCGTGAATATCAAAAGTAGGTCCGAGGTACTTCATTGACATGGCTGAGCACTCAATATGCCAGCCCGGTCTGCCTTCGCCCCACGGGCTTTCCCAATAAGGCTCGCCCTCTTTTTTGGATTTCCAGAGCGCAAAGTCCATAGGGTTCTTTTTGACGTTGTTAACATCGATACGCGCACCCATATTGAGGTCATCAAGATTCTGTCCGCACAGTCTGCCGTAGGAACTGAATTTTTGCGTGTCAAAATAAACGTCGCCGTCAACATTGTAAGCAAAGCCCTTTTCTTCAAGAGTGCTTATAATATTTATTATCTCCTGTATGTGCTCTGTTGCTCTCGGATTGACTGATGCAGGCATTATGCCCAAGCCGTTTGCATCGGTATAAAATTCCTTGATGAAGCGGTCACCGAGCTGTTTGACGGTAATTCCGCTTTCGTTTGCACGCTTGATCATTTTATCGTCTATATCTGTAAAGTTTTGGATATATGTTACTTCATAGCCGAGGTATTCGAAATAGCGTCTGAGCGTATCGAAAACGACCATAGGTCTTGCGTTGCCTATATGGATAAAATCATAGACGGTGGAGCCGCATACGTATATACCTACCTTACCTTCGGAAAGCGGAATGAAATCGTCTTTCCTGCGTGTCATCGTATTAAATATTTTCATTGGCGGTATATGTCCTTTTTTAAGAACATTCCTTTCTTTTTTATTAAATTAAATTTATAATTATTATACCTCATATGCACGAAAAAGTCAAACGTTACGTGATGATGATTTACACAATAAATTCGGTTTTTATTGAGTAATTTCATGCACAAGCCGTTGATTGCATCAAAAATGTGCTTTGGTGCTATTGACAAGCCGACTGAAAAGTGATATAATCACAAGGATGAATTACGAAAGGATACCCGGCGAAATGATTTGCTTTGCAATTTACACTGTTATCATGCTACTATTTGCCATGCTTTGCATTAATATGAATATTGATTTGGGTAACAGTTGCATTTGCAGTGCAGAAAAGTGTAGGTAATTACCGCAGTTTTATTGAATAATCATTATTAGGGGTTATTTTATTATTGTTGAGTAAGGCTTACGGCTTAATGCGCCGTGAGCCTTTGATTTTTATATAACTTTTTAAGGAGAATTTTTTATGCAGACAATCATGATTTCCGATATAACACTCAGGAACAGCGCGGAATCAGCATTGAGCTTTAAGGAAAAGATAGAAACGGTAAAGCAACTCGAAAATATAGGCGTTGACGTAATTGAAACGGCACCCATAACAAACATTAAAACAGATACGCTCTTTTTACATACCATTGTCCCGTTTGTAAAGAACGGCATTTTGTCATGCCCTGTCGGCTATTCCGAGGAATCGCTTGAAAATGCCTGGAATGCCATTAAGGACGCGAAAAAACCTCGTCTGCATATCATGCTTCCGACATCCCCTGTTCAGATGGAGTACATATGCCACAAGAAACCGAACGTGATTCTCGAGCTTGCAAAACAGCTCGTATCAAAGGCAAAGGAGCTGTGTGATGACGTTGAATTTTCCGCAATGGACGCAACGAGAAGCGAGCCTGATTTCTTGAAAACCATAATTCAAACGGCTATTGATGCCGGAGCAGGCACAATAACGGTATCGGATACGGCAGGTACGATGCTTCCAGATGAATTTGCCGCGTTTTTGAAGAACATTTATGATGCCGTACCGAGCCTTAAAAATGTAAAGCTCTCGGTTGAATGTTCAAATGCAATGAGCATGGGTGCGGCGTGTACGGTATTGTGCATAAAGGCGGGCGCTCATCAGATAAAGACGGCTGTCGGCAACGGCGCGGTGCCGTCGCTTGATTCCGTTGCAAACATAATAAAAATGCGCGGAGAATCGATAGGAATATGCTCCGGGCTCAATCAGACCGTAATTGTTCATGCGGTTGAGAGCATAGCTTCGTTTATGGATTCAACCAAAAAGGAAGCACATACGGGCAGGACTGTTTATACAGACGATAATTCCGAGATATTACTCAAGAGTGACGACGATATAAAAACCGTTTCCGATTGCATAAGAAAGCTCGGCTATGAATTATCCGAGGAGGATACGGGCAGAGTGTTTGAAAGCTTTCAGAGAGTGGCACAGAAAAAGCCTATCGGAGCAAAGGAATTGGATGCTGTTATCGCAAGCACCGCAATGCAGGTGCCTCCTGCTTATAAGCTTAAAAGCTACGTTATAAACAGCGGAAACATAATAACCGCAACAGCGCACGTTGAGCTTGAAAAGGACGGCAGAACTGTTTCGGGAATAAGCATAGGCGACGGTCCTATCGATGCTTCTTTCCTTGCAATCGAGCAGATAATAGGTCACCATTTTGAGCTGGACGATTTCCAGATACAGTCGGTTACAGAGGGACGCGAGGCAATGGGTGAGGCTGTTGTTAAGCTGCGCGCAAACGGAAAGCTGTATTCGGGCAGAGGCATTTCAACGGATATTATCGGCGCAAGCATAAGAGCTTACATAAGCGCTCTCAACAAAATATGCTATGAGGAGGTATAATCGGTGAAATTATCGTTTTCTACAAACAGGTGGAAGGGCTTTGAACTTAACGATTTCTTTGATATAGCCAAAGAATATAAATTTAACGGTATAGAGCTTCACGATGTAAAAGAGTGCAATCCCGATGAACTCTCCTCGGTGAGAAGAAAGCTCATAGAATACGGCTTGACAATTCCGTGTATAGATATGACGGCGGATATTGCAAACGGTGATGCGGAAAATTTCAACGAATTCAATGACTGCATGACGGTAGCGCGAAAGCTTCATGCGCCGTACATACGTCTTAAGGCTATGGAGCATGAAAACGCAGATGAAAATGTTCACGCCTTTATTGAAAAGGCAATTGTCGATGCCGAAAAATACAACAAGGTGCTTATTGTGGAAACAACGGGCATATATTCCGATACGGCACGCTTGAGAGAGCTGCTCAATGATTTTGCGAGCGATTATATGGGCGCTTTGTGGGACCTTCATTATCCGTACAATGTTTGCTCGGAAACTCCGGGGACTACCGTCAAAAATCTCGGTGCTTACATAAAGCACATTCACATGAAGGATTCCGACGGCAAGGATTCGTATAATCTTGTGGGTGAGGGAACTCTCCCGATTGCAGATATAATGAGCGCACTGCGTTCTGTCAATTATGACGGATTCATATCGATAGAATGGGACCCCGAATGGGTGGGCGGAATAGATGATATAAATATCGTTTTCCCGCATTTTGTCGCGTATATGTCGAGATATGACGATCTTTCAAGAGCAAAGACTGTTTTGTATGAAAACAATGCAAAAACGGGTAAGTTTGTATGGAAAAAGGATGTTCTCATTGAAAAGACTTTTTCGGACGTGCTTGACACAATGGTAAAGAATTTCCCGGATCAATACGCTTTTAAGTACACAACGCTTGATTATACGAGAACATATTCCGAATTCAGGGATGACGTTGATACTTTTGCGCGTTCGCTTATTTCAATGGGCGTGAAAGCGGGAAGTCACGTTGCTGTATGGGCATCGAATGTTCCGCAATGGTATATTGCGTTCTGGGCGGTAACAAAAATAGGCGCCGTGCTTGTAACGGTTAATACGGCATATAAAATTCACGAGGCTGAGTATCTGCTCAGACAGTCGGATACGCATACTCTTATAATGGAAAAGGGCAGTAAGGATTCGCATTACGATGAAATAATCGCAGAGCTTTGCCCCGAGCTTGAAAACACAAAATCGGGAGAACAGCTTCACGCAAAAAGGCTTCCGTTTTTGAGAAATGTAATAACGGTAGGTTACGAGCAAAAGGGCTGCATTACGTGGAATGATGCGATAGCGAGAGCGTCAAAGGTGCCTGTGGAGGAGGTTTGGCGTATGGCTGCCGCCGTCGATATACATGACGTATGCAATATGCAGTATACGTCGGGTACGACAGGCTTTCCCAAAGGCGTAATGCTCACTCACTATAACATAGTAAATAACGGCAAATGTATAGGCGACAGAATGGATCTTTCAACAGCGGACAGAATGATGATCCAGGTGCCAATGTTTCATTGCTTCGGAATGGTTCTCGCCATGACTGCGACAATGACTCACGGCGGAACGCTTCTTCCGCTCCCGTACTTTTCTCCGAAGCCTGCGCTTGCCTGCATTAATAACGAAAAAATCACGGCATTCCACGGCGTGCCGACTATGTTTATAGCGCTTCTCGAGCATCCGGACTTCCCTAAGACAGACTTTTCTTATATGAGAACGGGAATCATGGCAGGTTCGCCTTGCCCTATATCCGTAATGCAGGACGTTGTGAATAAAATGCACATGAGTCAGATAACAATAGTTTACGGTCAGACGGAAAGCTCGCCGGGTTGCACGATGAGCTCAACAGATGATCCGCTTGAGGTGCGTGTGGGAACTGTCGGACGAGCTATGCCCGAAATTGAATGTAAAATAGTTGACCCCGAAACGGGCGAGGATCTGCCGGACAACGTTACGGGCGAGTTTGTGGCGCGCGGCTATAATATTATGAAGGGCTATTATAAAATGCCGGAAGCTACCGCGGCGGCGATAGATAAAGACGGCTGGCTCCATACGGGCGACCTTGCCTGCCGTACACCCGAGGGCAATTACAGAATAACGGGACGTCTTAAGGATATGATCATCCGCGGAGGCGAAAATATTTATCCGAAAGAAATTGAGGAATTTATATATACTCACCCGAAGGTAAAGGATGTGCAGGTAATAGGCGTGCCTGATGAGCAGTACGGCGAAGAAATAATGGCTTGCATAATACTCAAGGACAACGAGACTATGACGGCGGATGAAATGAAGACTTATATAAGGGACCACATGGCGAAGCACAAGGTTCCGAGATATATTGATTTTGTGGATTCATTCCCGATGAATGTTGCGGGAAAGATACTTAAATATAAAATGCGTGAGGATGCGGTTAAAAAGCTCGGACTTCAGAAGGCGGACTCGATAGTTACCGCATGATGAGAAAGGAAAAGCTTTGCTTGATAAGCAGGTGATGTAAAAATGAGACAGATTATAGATTGTCACTGCCATATTTATCCGGAAAAAATTGCGGCAAAGGCAGTGGCGAACATAGGCGGATACTACAATATTACAATGGACAATACGGGTACGATTGACGACCTGAAAAAAGTAGGGCAAGGGGCAGGCATAACGCATTTCGTGATTTTTTCCGTTGCGACGAAGCCTCAGCAGGTAAAGAATATTAATGAATTTATTGCCGAGACTGTATCCGAGAATAAAGAAATAATGACGGGGCTCGGGACCTTGCATCCGTACAGCGATGACATAAAGGGCGATATAGAGCACCTTTGCGAGCTTGGTCTTAAGGGTGTAAAGCTTCACCCTGACATACAGGCTGTTAAAATGGATGCGCCGGAATGTATGAAAATATATGAGCTTTTGAGCGGAAAGCTTCCGATACTGTTTCATTGCGGTGATTACAGGTATGATTATTCCAATCCGAACAGGCTCAAACGTATACTCGAGAGCTTCCCGAAGCTCAACGTTATAGGAGCGCATTTCGGAGGCTGGTCAATGTGGGAGCAGGCTGCAGAGGAGCTTCATGGATACAAAAATCTTATGGTGGATTGCTCATCGTCTTTGTACAGTCTTACTCCGCAAAAGGCTGCCGAGATCGTGCGTATGTACGGTGCCGAAAGAGTTCTTTTCGGTACGGATTATCCGATGTGGGCACCCGATGAAGAATTGAAGCGCTTTTATGCAATGAATCTGACTGAGGAAGAAAATGATTTGATATTGTATAAAAACGCACGCAGGCTGTTTTTTAATTGAAATATATATTTTTATATATATAAAATTTTTTACCGAAGAAAGGAATTATGGTGGTAGAAATGGACAACAAAGTTTACAAAATAGCTTTGGCGGCGGTTATGGCTGCATTGATTTATGTTGCAACAATGTTTTTTACGATTCCGTTGCCCGGAAACGGCTATGCAAATTTGGGCGATTGCTTTGTAATAATTGCAGGGTTTGTGTTGGGGCCCGTTTACGGCGCGTGCGCGGCGGGAATAGGCTCGGCATTATCCGACTTGACTCTCGGATACGGAATATATATTCCGGCAACATTCATAATAAAGGCGGTTATGGCTTTAATAGTTTATTACGCATTCAAGGGCTTTGACGGCAAGATGATTAAAAACAGCATCATAACAGTATGCGTTGCGTCAGTGCTTGCAGAGGTATGGATGGTTTTCGGATACTTTATATTCGAGCTTGCAATTTACGGGGCAGAGGTGGCCGCGGTGGATATTCTCGGCAACGCTGTTCAGGGCCTTGTGGGCGCGGTAATATCGAGTGCGGTTTACAGCGTTATTTTGAAAACGGGTCTTACAAAAAAGCTGATGAGACAGTAAATTCGTTATTGACAGCACAAAATAAAACAGCGTTTCGATGTTATTTTGAAACGCTGTTTTTTTTATTATTCGTAGACAGCTCTCGGACCGCCTATGTATTTCGGACGTGTGCGGGCACAAATAATATTTGCCTGACCTATTTTGTTTATTGAAAGACGAACGGGAACGGCAACATCTGCAAGGTGCATTCCGATTAGTGTGCCGCCTATATCGATTCCAGCGCGAGCCTTTACGTGTTCAACGGCAACAGGATCATGAAAGTGCGTATATGCCGCGGTTGCAAATGAGCCGCCTGCCTTTGGCTTTGGAATTACCCAAACAGGCTCGTATGAAAACTTATTTGCCGCCTCACGTTCTATTATGAGCGCTCTGTTGAGATGCTCACAGCATTGAGCGGCAATGAAAACTCCGTGCTTTAAGCATATGGGGTAAATCGATGTAAATATTGCATCGGCAACATCGTATGCTGAATTTGTGCCTATTTTGCTGCCCAAAATTTCGCTTGTGGAGCAGCCGATAACGAAAATTTCACCGCTCTTTATTTTTGATATTTCCAAAAGCTCCGTTACGGCTTTCTCTGCTTCGTTTTTTACGTTGTAAATAAAATCGTCCATAGTTAATACTCTATCTCACTTTTATCATTGAAATTTTCCATTGCAAGTGTAAACAGCTTATCTATAAGCTCTTCGTAAGATACTCCCATGTTTATCATCATTTTGGGGTACATACTTATTTTTGTAAATCCGGGCAGAGAGTTTACTTCATTGAGAAGCACTCTTGCTTTGTTCTTCGTAACAAAGAAATCCACGCGCGCAAGTCCCTTGCAGTTAAGCGTTTTATACGTCTTGAGAGCAAGTGCGCGTACTTCATTCAGCTTTTCCTCACTCAGTCGGGCAGGAATATATGTTGCGGAGTCGAATTTGTCATCATATTTAGCTTCATAATCGTAAAATTCCTTTGCGGAAACGATTTCTCCCGGTATTGAGGCTATACATTCGTTATTGCCCAA